>JAYVFS010000178.1:0-11388 GCA_043772905.1 Saprospiraceae bacterium
TCAGGTTTCAAGTAACGCACACCGTTGTATTCACCACCATTCATGAGCATTTGTAGCAAAACAGCCAAGTCGCCTGCCGTCGAAAACAAACCGGCATGACCACTGACACCACCCAACATAGCGGCTGCCATGTCATGCACTGTGCCACGTACCCGCGCCATGCGAAAATAATTGTCCTCCTCTGTCGGCGCACAAGCGTTTTCAGGAAATTTATTCAATGGATTGAACAAAGTATGCGACATACTGAGGGGGGTATAAAAATTTTCATCGGCATACACATCGAGCGTTTTGCCTGTGATATTTTTGATAACATCAGCCATTAATATCAAACCTAAATCGGAATATAAATAGCTGTGGCTGTCACGTAAAGGCGAGTCCGCAATCAACAGTTTCATCGTGTCCACATAATCTTTTCGCATAAAAAGATTAGGCGTAACGGGAATCGTAAAATCACCTACTGGAGTTTTAGAATACCATTTTTCTGATGGAAAATACTTTGTTTGACCATTAATCACTTCGGAATCAAGCGTTTGTTTATAAAAAGGAATCCACGCCAACAAACCCGCTTGATGAATCAAAACATCTTTCAGTTGCAAACCCGCTTTGTTCGACCCCCTCAGTATCGGCAAGTAATCACCAAAGGTTTTGTTCATATCAAACTTTCCTTCTTCATATAACTTCATCAAACTGACCGTTGTAGCAGCACATTTTGTAATCGAAGCGAGGTCGTAGAGGTCATCTGTCGTTGTCTCTTGTATTTTTTCATACGTCATGTGTCCAAAAGCTTTGTGATAGACCACTTGACCATTTCGAGCCACTAAAATCTGACAACCCGGAGCCGCTTTATCGGCTATCAACTCATTGGCAATGGCATCAATGCCGTTTAATGTTTTGGCATCCATGTCCGCCACCTCAGGTGTTTCGGTACTCCATTCCAAACCATTCAAGTTTTTTAAAGACATAGCAAAACCGCCTTTTGAACTTTCGGAAGCCGTTACAGGCAGTTTGCCTTTAAATTCGAAGACCCCAAACAAGCCTTGTGCAGCCAATTCCTGTGTTATTAAATCTTCATTGTAACATTCAACGACATTTTTAACGCTATCAAAATACTTCAAAATGTAAGGATTGCCGAACACAACGAGAATCACTTTCGTTTTTTGAGCCAATTCATTCACAAAATCACGTGTGCTTTGTGTGATGCCAAAATTTTCAGAACCCTTAGGTCTTAATCCATTTAGGCTGATGATGACTGTTTTTTTCTTTGAAAAATAATCCAACATCTGCGCCTTTTTTTCATCAGAAAAACTTTTAGGCACATTGAATTGATTGAACAAACCGAGACTGTTGAGTTGATATTGGAACTTCGTCCAACCACTCGCACCGATTGCCAAAGTCGCCAACGAGTCAGGTTGATAACTGGTAAAAGGGATGAGATTGTCGTCATTACGCACCAATGTCAAGGCATTTTTTATCAATTCCCGTTTCAATTGTTGACTTTCAGACGAATTAATGTCCCAACGGACATTGGCGGGGTCGCTATACTGAGGGGTCGTCAAACCGTATCGGAATTTAGCGTGTAAGACACGTTTGACGCTTGCTTCAATGTCTTTTACGTCAATTCGACCATCCGTGATGTATTGTTGAATGGCATCAAAAGCATCGGGTGTACTTTCGGGCAAACATAAAATATCGCAACCTGCCTCCAATGCTTTTGCCGATACTTCACCACTTTTAAAATATTTGGTTACGCCGCGCATTTCCAAACCATCGGTAAATATCAAACCATTGAAGCCGATTTGCTTACGCAACAACTCACGCACAGCATTTTTACTCAATGACATAGGCAAATGTAGTGTGTTGTCAATGGATGGAATGGACAAATGTCCAACCATCATACTGGCGACACCATGTTGGCTCAAAACGCGAAACGGCATCATTTCGAACGCTGTTAAATGCGCCAAATCAGAACTCACGACGGGCAAGTCGTAATGGCTATCCACGTCCGTATCGCCATGTCCAGGAAAGTGTTTGGCGCACGCCATCACGCCGTTGTCTTGCATCCCTTTCGCGTACTCGTAACCTTTGGCAGCGACATTGTACATATTGTCACCAAAACTGCGCTCATTGATGACGGGGTTATTCGGATTATTGTTGATGTCTATGGAAGGCGCAAAATTGATATGCACACCGAGGCGACGACATTCTCTGGCAATCGCCACACCAAATTGATAAATGAGTTGATTGTCGGTAATCGCACCAAGCATCATTTGTTTGGGGTAGGCAATGGCGGCACTTTTCAAACGCATATTCAAACCCCATTCGGCATCCATGGCAACGAAAAGCGGTATTTGACTGATTTCTTGATAGTGATTGGTCAATTCCAACTGCTTTTCAGGCGTTCCTTGAAAAAAACAGAGGCTACCCACATGATATTTCTTTATGAGATAGTCAACTTGTTCGACGTGTTCTGACCCCAGATTGGAGTGCGCCCGAATCATAATCAACTGCCCGATGCGCTGCGTATCATTGAGGGTCTGATAGACGCTGTCCACCCAACGGTCTTCAACCGTTGATGTTTGAGCCAAGAGAGAGACGGGGATAAGAGAGGTTATTAAAAGCGTCAAAAAGTAGTTTCTCATTATCGAAAGACATTATTTTTTAGTTATCGGGTAAAAATACGACTTTTTTTGTGATTTCGAGGCTTTTTAGTAGTATGTCTGTGATTTAGGTATGCTGTTTTTAGCAGGGCTTATACATTAGAATCAAGAGGCTAAGGATAGAAAAAGATGTTAAATATTCTCAAAATAAGCTCAAATAGGATGTTATAAAAACAAATAATACTATTTTCACTCCTAAAATCCTTTTGTCATTGCGAGGTACGAAGCAACCTCAAAATTCTAAAAACGAAAACCATGTCTGAATTAGCTTTAAAATTGATAAAAATGTACTTATGATTAATTATTATTTTAGCAAAAAAGTTTTAGCAAAAAAAATATTAAACATTGATGATACTGATTATATATTTGATATCCGTTTTATTTTCAAACCTAGTCGTTTAATATCCGATTATAAAGGAGTAAAAAACTTCTTTTTTTGGATATTGGAACGAACTCAGGATAAATCAATTCAGGCATACTATCTTAATGTTTTTAATGATATTTTAAACGATATTGAAAGTGAATTTATCATCTACAAAAACAATCCTCCCACACAAATATCTAATTTTCATTCACCTTATGAAGAGCGATTATCCTTTTACCCAAGGGAGTTAATTGAAAAAGAGAGAAAAGACAGACTTGAGCAACAATTAGAATATGCAAAATCTGTAGAATTAGCACGACAAGGCAAAATTCATGACTATGAAAAAGAAATTGGTTTATTGAAACAATTAACTGAAGCGATTAGGAATTATAAATGGCTGTATAATACAAAATCATCTTTTCAATATTCAACAAAAATAAGAATTATACAAGAAACAATGACACTCGAACAGCTCAAAGAAAAAATCCGTTACTCAATCAGTAAAGCGAAAACTGAAGAAGCAATGAATTTCATTGCAAATTGGGCGCATGAAAACAATCAAGAACAATTAAAAAATGATGTAGCATTACTCAAACACGATTTGAAAACTCTTGATAGGGACAAAATAATGGGCTTAAAGAATAATGATGAAATTGGTCTTATTCAGCGACAATTGAATAATAGGGCTTTAAATTTGTTAAATAATATTGATAAAGGCGATAGAAAGGGACAAACTTTACAAAACATCTTTCAGCAAATCTTTGATAAAATTGATGAACTAAAAGATTTTCATATCAATATTGACAAAGGTAATATTGTTGAACATAATGGAGAATTGCAGAATCTTTTAGGACGTGAAAGTTCAAAAACTATTGCTAAAAAGTGGATAATTGGGTTGCAGGATTATTTCGTAGAAAAATCTAAAAGTGAAATTTTAAACAAATTAGATAGCGATAAGTTACATTTTCAAAATGCACAATATAAAAATATCGGAACATTCAATAGATTAATTGAAAATTCCAAGGTGAAGGACGAGATTCAAAAGTTGGAAATGGAGAAAGAAAACCATTTATCATTTTACCATTTTTTCTATAAATCAATTAATTTAATCGAAAATTGTATATTGAACAATAATACTCACTCAGTATTAGAAACTGAAGACCCTAAAATTGATACAGCCTTAGCATTGGAGCATGGTAATTTAAACTCAAAAGGCAATGAATTATATTCCAGCGATACAATTTTTGAAAAATTGAAAGGATTTGACGGAATTACGGAAAATGATGTTTATTTTTTCAAATGGTTATTAAATACATCTGATTTGTACATGTTTCAGTCTGAATTAAGATTGAAAATAATCATAGGTTGGATTTGGGATAAAAAACAGTATTTGAGTTCTGAAAACATCAGAGGATATTTTTTAGATTGTGCCTATTACTTTTTAAATGGATGTGTAGAGCGTTTAATCGAATTCGAGCCAACTTTACCTTTTGTTCTAAGAGATGAATGGAGAAAAAAAGGTGTTGAGGAAACAAACGTTAACCGAAATGATACCCTACCGCAAACGCAAACCAAAAAAATCTTATTCCTCGGTGCAAATCCCTTCGATACAGGAAAATTAAACTTGACAGCAGAATATGCTGGAATTGCCAAACAATTGGAAGATAAGGGTGCAAAAGAACGTTTGGTTTTAAAATCAGAGTTCTGTACAGATTTAGAAGGTTTTCAAGAAAAAACAAATACATTTCGCCCAAATATTCTGCATTTCGCAGGACATGGCAGTGATGCAAACGGAGAATTAGAAGCCTTCGGTCGGGGCATCGGTCGTCCAGATTGGAAAGAAAACATCGGTCTCATTTTTCATAAAAGCGGATATGGTGGTGCCATGTTAATCAATGATGCAACGCTTGATTACAATTTTCAAACTTTCATTGAAGATGATAAAATTCCGATTGAGGTGCTTGTTTTGAATGCTTGTTACTCCACAAATCAAGCTGAGGTATTGTCAAAAAGAGTTAAATATGTCGTAGGCGTACATAACAGTATTGACGACAATGCCAGTATTGATTTTAGCGCAGGATTTTATTATGGATTATCGGATGGAAAAACAATCGAATCTGCATTTCGCTATGGTAAAGGTCGAGCAATGCCCAAACTGAAAGATAAAAATCAGATTGTGTTGTTTATTGAAGGTGTTATCTCAAATCTGTAAATCTCAAATCTGTAAATCTCAAATCTGTAAAAATTATTACATCATTCTGCAATAAACACACCGCTTGGTTAGAAGTCGTCGAAGGCATTGAAAAAGTAATAAATGATGTTTTGAAATAAAAAAAAATATCTGCTGGCACAATGTATTCGCTCGTAAGCCTCACCAGAGGCGCAACATACTATATCATACGTCTCTGACGTGGATGTAATTCGTCATAATCCCCCGATGGTGGACACCGCGCAAGGGTTTTGGTCATTCAGCAAAGCAGGACACGCCTTAGCGGATTTGCATATCACTACGAAAACGCCCCACATACTATTGACGAAGGAAATCCCGACAATGACGGGAAGGGGGTACTTGTAACGGGTGCAGAAAGCGGACATTTCCGCGTCGAAAAGATGCGTTTCCCAAGCAAAACAGATAAAAGTTGTATTCTCTACAACAGCCATATCCGCATCGAAAACATACCCGCAGAAGTGTATGAATACGTGGTGAACGGCAAAAGCGCACTCGAATGGGTGATGGAACGGTATGCCGTGACGACGCACAAAGACAGTGGCATCCGCAACGACCCAAATGATTGGGCTGCGGAAGTGGGAAATCCGCGCTATATTTTGGATTTGGTTTTGAGCGTGATAACGGTGAGTTTGGAGACGGTGCGGATAGTGAAGGGGTTGCCGCAGGTACGGTTGGAGTGGTAGCTGTTTTTAACTTCTCACCTCACGTTTGATACAATCAAATTGGCTCATTTTAGAGATGGGTGGCAGTTTGCTATCCTTGTGTTTAACGATAAAAATAAAATCATCGCAATCATTTTCAGTAAACACGCCACGCCTAAGTGCTTCACACAGAAAATCCATTGTTGTCAAATATTGGATATGATGTGTGTTACAATAGTTTTTAATGTCTTTCAAATTAGAACTGGCAAGAATATTTTGATTGAACCTTGCATAAGCCATACAAGCACTTTCGCCATCGCCATACAGTTTTTTTAACTGTATAAATTCTTTAAAAATAGGATTGCTGTACTCATTTTTAGGAAAAGGCAGTTGTTCAATTGTTTTAAATGTAAATAGGTTATCAACTTGGACAATGCCTGTTTTGAATTTACGCAATTCGTCAGCCACAATGTCGAGTACATAGAGGCGATATTCAGGGAAAATAGCGGGCAAACTCAGGTGTTTGCTCGCTTTCATAAAATGAATGATAACATCAGCATCAAGAAGTATGATTTGCCCTTTTTTGCTCATAGCTTAGTTTAATTCGTCAACAGTGGTGTTTGGAATATCAAAAATATTAATGCCAATATCATTCATAAAACCAGCATATCGGCTTTCGGAAATAATTTCGGTATCAAATAATTTTTTTGCCATATCTCCATAGTCACCAATGACCCGATTCTCATTCGTTTTCTCGTAAAGTGCCCGCGAATAACCATATCTGGTAGCACTTAATATGACATTTTTAGAAAAATTATCGAAAATAGTATCCGATAAGAAGCCTAAATCTTTCAACCGTATCAATAAAGCTTTTCTTGAACAACCGAAATAATTTTCAATTTTCAGAATTGTGGAAAGAGAAATACAATCTTTATCCCATTCTTGTTCAGGAATAAGAGAGATAATCCCATTTTTAGGCATAAGAAAAAATGAAGCGAAAAGGTCTGCTTTATATTCTTCGATGTCTGCTTTTTTGTCAAAACGCCCTGTTTGACAGATTTGATATTCAAAATCAGCTTGAATAAAAAGATGATATAACTCGTGGCAAATTGTAAAATTTTGTCGTCCGACGGGCTGTTGCGTATTGATGAGTATAAAACGTTTGGTTTCTTGCCCATTGATTGTTTTCAGAGCCATACCAGATATACCTATACTGAGGGGTTTGAAAACAGAAATAACATTATGGAAAAGTAACAAACTTTCCAAGTTTAATGCTTCGACACCGCTTAATCCGCTTTTATTGCGAAAATCGGCAGCTTTAAATTCGATTTTATCTTTTAAATGAATATTAGATGCGGTGTTCATTTTTAAGTTTGCTCATTTTTAAATAATTCGTAACAATTTTTTTAAATGCAGCGAGTTCCTGTAAATCATCATCAAGAATTTCTTCGGCTCGAAAAGCAAAAGCAACAAGTGTTGTTTGAAATTCAAGGTTTTCTTCAAATAAATCGGCGATATCAACACCGTACCAAATAGCTAATTTCTCTAAATTTTCGTAAGGAATATCTCTTTGCCCTGTTTCATAATAACTGATGACTTCTCGTTGTACACCAAGATAACGAGCAATATCATCTTGTCTCCAAGCAAATTTCTCTCTTAGTTTTCTAAGGTTTTGGCTTATGATTTTTTGTTCAGTCATTTTGTGAAATGGTAAGTGTAATCTAAATCGTAAATAATACTACGTTACAAAGTAACGATATTAAGACCAATTTATTAAATTTTGTAACACAAATTTTCTTACCCACAAATTTTTTACCACTTTTAAGGTATTGGTCAACTTTTTTTGAATATCATATAGTATAACGCAATAATCGCCTACGCATACATGTAAAGAAGCCACCGAAGCCTTGAAAGTGCTTGGTTTTAGTTTTGATAAAAAGCAGATTTCGTATTTAACTTCTTTGAAAAACAAGATTTAGAAGCTTTTATCAAATGAACTTTTGGAAGCGTTATTTTATAATCTTGGACAAAACTTTGAACAATAATACCCCTCAGTATTTTTTCAAAAGACTACCCAAAAATATCTATTTTGCAGAAAATTTTAAACAATCATCATGTATCACAAAGTTGTACTCATCACAGGTTGCGCGACAGGTATCGGGAAACATCTTGCAGAGCAGTTTTACAAGCGCAATTATCATGTCGTTGCAACGGATGCAGATTTGGATTGGCTTAAAACGACTTTTGCACATTGGGATACTGAGGGGTGTCTTTTGGAAAAATTGGATGTGCGGAAAGCAGAAGATTGGCAGCGTATCATCAACCACACAGTAGCAGAGTTTGGGCAACTTGATATTTGTATCAACAATGAAGGTGTGATTGCGTCCGATTTTGTGATGGATATGAATTTCCAAGATATTGATTATCAAATAGATGTGAATACAAAAGGGGTGCTTTATGGGACTAAATTTGCGGCTGAATTGATGATGCGACAAGGGGCGGGGCATATCATTAATTTTTCGTCGCTGTCAGGTTTTTCGCCCGTTTATGGCTTGTCGGTTTATGCGGCATCGAAACAAGCGGTTCGGGCATTTACCTTGTCCATTGTGCCAGAATTGAAGTCAAAAGGTGTTTATGTATCTGTTATTTGCCCCGATTTGGTGGATATGGATAAACTACCAACCGTAAAAAAAACGCCTTTTTCTCTATTCGAAAGGAAGCAATTAACAGCCATTGACATCGAAAAAGCGGTGTTTGAGCGCGCCTTAAAAGACCATGAAGTAGAAATATTAGTCCCTAAAAATCGAAGCTTCTTAGCTAAAGTAGGCAACCTTTTCCCTTCTATCGGTTTCATATCAGCCCGTTTTTTTGAAAAAAAGGAAAAAGACGACAGGAAGAGATGATAATTAATGGATAGTTGATAATGGATAATGGATAATATCAACATTCACTATCAACTATCCATTATCAACTATCCACTATCCATTATCATCTATCCATTATCCACTATCCATTATCATCTATCCACTATCCACTATCCATTATCATCTATCCACTATCCATTATCCACTATCTTAAAACTTTTATCAAAACCTTTGTTTTTTGATAGTCTAAAACCCTAACTTTGCAGCGAATTTTTCGCTATGCGGAAATAAAATCACCAATTAATTCATAAATCATTGATTATCAAATGACTCTTGAAATGGAAATGCCCACAGTGGCAGAAAAAAAGACGGTTATGAAAATCCACAATTTTAGCGCAGGTCCTGCTATCCTTCCCACATCTGTTATCGAACAAGCCGCAGCTGGTGTACTTAATTTCAACGGCACAGGTTTGTCTGTCCTCGAAATGAGCCACCGCTCAAAAGACATCGTTGCTGTCGAAAATGAAGCAACAGCGTTGGTTAAAGAACTCATTGGCTTGACTGATGATTATGAAGTGGTCTGGATGTCAGGCGGTGCTTCGACGCAATTCGTTTTGGCTGCCATGAATTTACTCGACAATGATAAAATGGCAGCGTACGTGGATACAGGTACGTGGGCAGCAAAATCCATTGAAGCGGCACGCGACTTTGGTACCATTGAAGTCATAGCTTCTTCAAAATCAACAACTTATGACCATATTCCGAAAGGTTGGGTCGTACCTGAAGCTGCTGAATATTTGCATATTACATCGAATAATACAATTTACGGTACGCAATATCAATGGACACCAGAAACAGACAAACCGATCGTTTGCGATATGTCTTCTGACTTTTTAAGTCGTCCGATTGACTTTGCAAAATACGGTATGATTTACGCAGGGGCGCAAAAAAACATCGGTCCTGCGGGAACGACGTGTGTGATTATCCGCAAAGATATATTGGGCAAAGTAGCACGTAAAATCCCTGCTATGTTCGATTATCGCACATTTATCAAGGAAAAATCAATGTACAACACGCCGCCTGTGTTCCCTATTTATGTATCCATGTTGACAATGCGTTGGATTAAAGAAATGGGTGGCTTGACGGCTATGGCAGCACATAACGAGCAAAAAGCAGCAATTTTGTACAATGAAATTGATGTCAATCCACTTTTCAAAGGCAATGTTGCGGTTGAAGACCGTTCACGTATGAACGTGTGTTTCGTTATGCACGACCGTGCACTCGAAGCAGAATTTGGCAAAGTAGCAAAAGAAAATGGTATTCAAGGCATCGAAGGACATCGTTCAGTTGGTGGTTTCCGTGCTTCGATTTACAACGCTATGCCTGCTGACAGCATCCAATTATTGGCTGACTTGATGCGTGATTTTGCAGCAACGAAAGCATAATTAGACGTATTTAGGTTCGGGGAATTTTTAAAATTCCCCGAACCTGATACTTATTTCGATATTCTTTGTTCAATATTCGATATTCCACTAAACATGAAAAAAGGGTCAAAAACCTACTCTATTCTGGCGCATAAATGCCCACGTTGCCACACAGGAGCCCTGTATTATACGCCAACCTTTTCGTTTCGTCGTCCGTTTGATATGCCCGACAACTGCCCCCATTGCAATCAGCGATACAGCCTTGAATCGGGTTTCTATTACGGCGCGATGTTCGTTTCCTACCTTATTACCGCTTTTTTGATGTTTTCGATGTTTGGCGTCTGCAAATTCTTATTGGGATTTGACATACTGCCTTCATTCGTTTTGGTAACGATCGTTATTTTCAGCCTTTATGTTTGGATTTTCCGCACGTCTCGCGCTGTTTGGATTAACTTTTTTGTAGCTTTTGACAAAAAGTATGTTTGAATAGACATTAAAAGTCATCTCTAAAATACATCAAAATAGCACCAAAAAGGGTAATAAGCACTATCAAAATAGTGGCGATATTGAGGCTTTTGCGGATATGTCCCACAAAGGCATCAATGTCCCCACGGTGTTGTGGATATTTGGGATAAATTTCTGCTGCCATTTTCTCCTTGTTAAAAATATGGGCTGCGCCAAACTCTACACGCGCGTCCACTAATTTGCGATAATATTTAAACGCTTTGACACGTATATAGATGTTCAAAAACAGCATGGCTGCAAATAGTCCCCAAACGAGGGAAATAAGTATGATGTACATTCTTTAAGATTTTAAGATTTTAGACATTAAGATTTTAGAAAATTAATATCTCAATGCCCCCCCTCAGTATTTTTCATGCTTTCGGGTTGTTGAAACCTAAACGCTACGGGCAAAATTAACACATTATTCGTCTCATCGGCTTCTTCGTAAAAATTGCATGGATCAATTTCAATTTTTAAAAAATATAAACCATTGGTTGTATTGGATGGT
Source organism: Saprospiraceae bacterium (assembly GCA_043772905.1). Classification (GTDB taxonomy): domain Bacteria; phylum Bacteroidota; class Bacteroidia; order Chitinophagales; family Saprospiraceae; genus JAAFJT01. Next base: position 11,193 of record JAYVFS010000178.1, read on the forward strand.
AAACGCAAATTTTGACCGTCATAATGCAAACCATACCAATCAATACCGCCTACGGAAATGCCCTGCCGAAGAGGGTCGTCGCAAGTGCGATACGTCCCAAACTGGCGTGTTAAGCCGCTGTTGCAAAAGTTACCCCTTTTTTCTTTGACAATTTAAACACATTTCGAAATGCCCTGTATCCTTTTTTGCCCAAACT
>JAYVFS010000179.1:0-35700 GCA_043772905.1 Saprospiraceae bacterium
TTTACAAACTGAATAGCACGATTTTCAGTCCAAAGATACCCCTCAGTATCATAAGCCATAAAACCGAGATGACCACCGTATTTAGGGATTTCAAGATGAAAAATATCACTTGATTGTGCCAAATCAATAGGAAAACAAGTTGGGCTTAAAAAAGTATCGTCCGCCGCATTCACGAGCAACGTAGGTACAACGATTTTTGGTAAATAAGTTAAACTACTCGCTTTTGTCCAATAGTCAGACGCATCAATGAAGCCGTTTACAGGAGCAGTGAAATGGTCATCGAAATGTCTAAAATATTTAGCTTTTAGTGCCTCTTCCAAGTTAAAAGTGTTTGGAAAACGTTTAAACTTTACCCGAGCCTTCTGTTTGAGCGTTACTAAAAACTGCCATTGATAGAATCTATTATGCTGTTTTTCTAATTCAATGCTACCCGCCTCAAGGTCACAGGGAACTGAAAAAGCGATGATGTTTTTAACGGTTTTAGGCAAGTTCTCACCTCTTTCACCTGCATATTTTAGAACGATATTACCTCCAACACTGAAGCCCAAAACGACAATGTTTTTGTAACGTCCTTCAGCAGAGATTTTATCAACAATCAGAGCCAAATCATCGGTATATCCACTGTGATAACAAGCCAGTTTACGATTCGGCTCATCACTACATCCACGTAGATTGATACCCACCGCATCATACCCCTCCCTATTAAACCGTTTCATCATACCCGCCATATAAGGACGACGTGCATGACCTTCGAGACCATGTACACAGACAATGAGTTTATCTGTCTCAACCGTTTTTTGAGTAAAAGACCAATCTAAATCAAGGAAATCGCCATCTGGCAAGTCGAGTCTAACACGTTGATAGTCAACGCCTTTAATCTGCCTTAGTAGGGCAGGGTAGAGTGTATTGACGTGCATGTTGCGGAAACGAGAGGGTGGTTTGTATGTAGATTTTTCAATAAAAGGCATAAGGAAAATTTCAAAATTAACATTTCATATCCCAAAAATACTGCACTCGAATTTTCAATAAATAGTGTAATTATCCACTATCCATTTTCAACTATCCATTATCTAAAAGTTTTGAAAATTAAGCACCCGAATTTTGATAAACTCATGGTTCAATTTAAGTTTTTCAAGTTGTCTTTTGACTTCAATAGCTTTGCTATTGGCTGTTTTTTCTTCGTTGAAAATGACTTCATAATAGACACAGTAATCATGTTTTGGCATACCATTCGTCGTGCAATCAAGTGAAATGGCATTGGCAATGAGACCAAATGTTTTCAAGTGTTCGATGCGGCGTTTGGCATCATCAAAATTTTTGAAAGTCAAGTCTTGAACCACGTATTTAGTCCCTTGCATATCAATCCGTTCACATTCGTAGGAAATATAGCCATCTTGAACAGTAAAAACATATAAACCCACATTCATGGGTTCAGTAGGAGGATTGCTGACCGTCGTAGCATCAATGTTTAGATTGGGGACGCTTTTGACAACATCCTCTGGTTGATAAACATAGTCAATTGGTTCTTTATTTTGTTCCATAATACTACTGCGTAAGCTCATGGAATCACGATATGCGGCTTCATCACTCAATGTAAGTACAGGGCGTTGTTGCCATGAAAGAAAAAATAAGCTACTTAATATAATAATGGAAAGCGAACTGATGGCAATCTGATGCAGATAAGGTCGGGCATAACGCTCTAACCTTTTTGGAGAAAGCCTTTGTAGCCCAGAATTGACAACAGGGGTTTCTTCAAATTTTAGTTTACTGCGTTTTCTGCCAAAAACTTCCTCACGAGCCGGTGTTATCAGTAAGTTGACGTGTTCCTCATGATCAACAGTCAGTAAACCAAAGCCATTTTTGACACATTGTAATTTGAGTTCAGAGAAATTTGAATCCATGGGATCAGGAAAAACATCATTACCCAAAGCCACCCATTGCTCGTCGGCATGATATTGTTTGAACTGCTCAATGGCATATATATAACGATAACGACCAGATGAACGATTATAGAATTGGTAAGCTAAAAACCCTAAAATAAACAATGAAATATTGAGTAAAACGCTGAAAACCCAACCTGCTTGCGTAATTGTCCAGATTTTCAAAGCCCATAAAAAGACCATTGGAATAAGCATCGCCACTGTACCCGCAGCAATGGCATCCCATTGCAATTGTTTTGTTTGGATGCGATACAAAATTTCGTCAGCGGTACTTGTCGAAGTAGCTTCAAAGGTTGCAACGAACAACGAACCATCTTCTTTTGGAAAAGTCAATTGCCCATCAACAATGACACCAGAGGGGTGCATCATGTCATAATGAATGACGGTTTCGCCATTACGCGGACGAAACTTATAATACGTTTTCATAAACGCCAAAGTCGCTCGCTTGATGGTATCTTCACTTAAATATTCCAAAATGATTAGCTGTTTTTTATTTTGTTTAACGCTTAGTTTGAAAGCGTGAAAGTATATAAAAATAAATTTAATTCAAGTTTATTTCATCAAGTTGTTTATAAAATACTCTAAACAGAGTATTTTATTTTTGAAAATATAGAATTATATACGCCCAAATGCCTACACATAGGCAGCATGATGAAAAATAATAAGATTATGAAGTTTCTCAGAAGAGTGGATACCTGTCTTGGAAAAAGAATTGAATACGTATGTATGTTTGAAAAAAATAGCGATGCAAAATACATGCTTTATTCTACAATAAACATTATTTTATCACAATTTTATAATAAAAATACGTCAAAACAATTGTATTTCGGAAATATTTAATGTATTTTGAAATGTTTCAAAAATACAAATTGCTTCAACAGCCGCTTTGACATCGTGCACCCGGAGGATTTTTGTACCGCCTTGCAATGCGAAAATATGGGCTGCGGTTGTGCCGTTTAAGGATTCATCTGCCGTCACGCCCAACGTCTTCCAAATCATGCCCTTTCGAGAAATACCCGCTAAAATGGGACATTCAAGAATTTTAAAAACAGAGAGTTTTCGCAATAATTCAAAATTTTGTTCAGTGTTTTTAGCAAAACCAAAACCAACATCAAGGATAATATCCTTCACACCCAACCCCCTCAGTAAACCGACCTTTTCGATGAAAAAATCAAGGATTTCTAACGCTACATCGTCATATTGAGTCAAGGATTGCATCGTTTGAGGTGTCCCCTTCATGTGCATCAATATATAGGGAACGTTCAAATCTGCAATTTTAGCGAACATATTATCGTCTAAACTGCCACCTGAAACATCATTGACGATATGAGCCCCTTCGTCAACACAAGCCCGAGCGATATTTGCGCGAAACGTATCAACGGAAACAATGGCTTCAGGAAAAGCCCTCGTGATGGCACGTATAGCTGGAACAATTCGGTTCAATTCTGTTGATTCATTTATCATTTCTGCCCCAGGTCGGGTTGACATGCCGCCAATGTCTAAAATCTTTGCACCTTCTAAAAGTTGCTTTTCAGCTTGTGCCAAAAGCGATAACACATTGTTCGCCCGACTTTCAGCAAAAAATGAGTCTGGGGTCACATTCAAAATGCCCATGACAACGGGTGAGGATAGATCAAGCAACGTACCTCGACAATTTATGGTGGTTTGTTCATACAACATAGCGCAAAATTAGCTTAACTTTGGGATAGGTTCATCAAAATGCGCTTAATTTTGATGAACCTATCCTTAATCAACCGAATTCTATAACTTAAATTAACCAAACTTTATCTATGAAACAGATGCTTGTCGAGTATGCCCGCTACAATCTTTGGGCAAATGAAAATCTAATTACGCTCTTTCGCTCAGTGGATGATGCCCTCATTTCGCAACATGTCGAAAGTAGTTTTCCTTCCATTCGCAAAACATTATTGCATATTTGGGATGCAGAATCACTTTGGCTTGAACGATTAAACAGTCGTTCTCCAACAGATTTTCCTTCAAAGTTTTTTGAAGGTACAAATGAAGAAATTTTTGAAGGTTTACTAAAAACATCTGCCACTTATGTTCAATTTGTTGAAGAAAAGCCAGCACCTTTTTTTACGGATAAATGTACTTTTTTACTCATTTCACTCCAAACAGAAATGACTCAAATGGTAAGTGAAATGATAATGCACACAATAAATCATTCCACATTCCATCGTGGTCAATTGATAACGATGTGTCGCCAGTTAAATATCACACCGATACCACGTACTGATTATATCATTTATTCAAGATACATAAAATAATAATAATCAATGACAGTACCTAAAAATCGCCCACATACTGAGGGGTCACAAGAAGTCTCCTTCGGAAAAAAACTGATATTATTTACGCTGCTTTGTGCGGCTGGTTTTTTGCTGTACAAAGCCTTCGGTGGGGAGAGTGATACGGTTAGCAGCATCCCGCGAGCGATGCAAGTGACTTATGTACCGTCCGATTTCAAAATGCAATTGGACAATCAAAAAACACTTGAAATCCTCTCGAATCCTCAGCGATATAAGAATGAATTTGACCAATTGATATTAGATTTTAACACCAATTTGGTTGTTCATGTCGCCAATCGTATGAATTTAACGACTCAGCAAAAGTCTGCGGCAGTCAATGAATACCGCAAAATGCACCCGTCTATTCGACAGATGTATTTCAATGATTTTATCAGTTTAGGCGACACAACGAATAAAACTTATCAAACGTGGTACGAAAATGAATCGAGCAACGCCGTTGATTTATTAAACGAAGTCGCTTCAAAATATACCTGTTTTTTCATCACAAACATCATCGGTACTATCCTGAAAACGCAAGATGGCAAGTTGGCTGTCAGTGGTAAAGCCATCGAAACGCCTTGTGGCATCGCGCTTACTGAGGGGTTGCGCCCGATGGTCAAACGATTGCAGGAATCGGCGGCGATACGTGATTTTTCTCGTGCACATGGCATGATGAAAGAACGGGTCGAACGAGCGATTACGGAGTTGGCAGTGGTGGAAGTAAGAGACAAAAAAGGCATTAAAATACAGAATTCTTCTAAGCTTTTAGGCTATAATGTGTCAACTACGGAGTTAGAAATCGTCGCTATGAGCATTATGAAAGTCGGTTTTAACCTACAAAACTACTTTAATGTGTCGGTTGACAGTCGTTCCAAAACGATTGTTGTCACTTTACCTCAACCGCAGATATTAAGCCACGAAGTTTATCCAAAAGTTGAAAATTTGGACATTGGTTTGATGCGTGATTTGACTTCACAAGACTTCAATGACAACGTCAATAAATTGCGTCAAGCCTTTAGAAATGATGCAGATCAAAGCGATATTTATAAAAAAGCAGAAGTTCGAGCCCAAGAAGTGATGCAAATGATGTTGCAACCGATGGTTAAAAATATTGATAAAGGTTATAAAGTAGTGATTCAGTTTCAAACGGCTAAATCTTTGGACAACAATATGAATCAACAAACACCCAAAGTTCAGATTCAACCAAAGCAACCTGCAAAACGGCTTGACGGGAAAAAGTGAAAAGTTAGAAGTTAGAAGTGAAAAAGGCAATATTTCACTTTTCACTTTTCACTTCTCACTTTTCACTTTTTAAGGTAATCTTGATAACTCATTTGCAAGAATGACTTCCCTTTTCGAATATCCAAACTGTCGATTTGACCTTCTTTTTGAATAAAAAATGACCCCTCAGTATCAAACACATAACGATTGTTTTTTTGAACAAAACCAAAACCATTTTGAAAAGCGAAATATGCAAAAGGTTGATAATCAATACCTAATATATTTTTTGACCAATGAAAATCATTGTAATTGATATTCAATTGCGCTAATAACGTAGCAGCCAAATCTACTTGAGAACCAACTTGTGGCACTATCGTATCTTTTACCGCCAAAGCACCGCCAATCCACAACATCGGAATATGAAACCTACCAAAATAATCATCATGCGGTTCGATGTGCATGGATGAATGGTCAGCAATCACAATTACTAAGGTGTTTTTCCACCAATCCTGTTTCTTCGCTTCACGTACAAATGCACCTAAAGCTTGGTCGCTATAAAAATGAACACGTCGAAATTTTTCATCTAAATCATCCGTAGGTGGCAAATTTTGTTTGCCCCAACCTTTGGGGATTTCAAAAGGCTCGTGGCTACTTTGTGTCAACAAATTAACAAAAAACGGTTGTTTAAAACCTTGTAAATCAAGGAGTAAACGTTCAAATAAAACGTGATCATAAGCACCCCATTTGCTGCTCAAATCTTCTTTTTTGAAATCTGATTTGGTGATGAGTTTTGTAAATTCACCAGTTAAAAGATAAGATTTCATATTTGCAAACTCCGCTTCGCCGCCGTAATAGAAACCTGTGTTGTAATTTACCCCCCTCAGTATTTGACTTAAAATGGGCAGTTGCGCCGACTTGCGGGGCACTTCCATCACATTGGCTCGAGGAATTGAAGGATAGCCAGACAGTACAGCGACTAAGCCTCTGTCCGTTCTATCGCCACTGGAATAAATATTCGAAAACAATACGCCTTCATGTGATAATGTATCAAAATTAGGCGTTACGCCTTTTTCTCCGCCCAATCTTTCTATGACTTTTGCGGTCAAACTTTCATAAGTGACGATGATGATATTGGGTTGTGTGAGGTCGCTACGCAATATTTTTTGTGTTTTTGCAGAATCTAAAAACATCGCTTTTAATGTTGCAACAGCTTCATTTTCAGGAAAATAAGTATAAGGATTTCGGTCTTCTGATGTTTTTTCAAATACCGACACAAAGAAATTCCACATTGGATTGATGGCGGCATAATTCGCAAAAGGTTTATCAGAAAAATAGGCGGCACTTTGATTGACAGGTGCTAACTGTAAACCACCACGGATGGGTAAAATCAATGCAATTGTCAAAACTAAACCCAATAAAAAATAACTAATTCGTTTTCCAATTGAAAAATGCCCCCCCTCAGTATCTTTTCGTTTTTTCGATACTTTTTTATTGAAAATATAAATCGAAGCAATAGAAAAAATAAGGAAAATAGACACCAACGTAAAAACAGGGTAGGAGCTGACAGAAGCCGCCGCTTCGTTTGGTGACATAAGGTATTTCAAAAATGTATCGTCTATCCGATAACCCCAGTTTTTGAATAATTCTAAATCGGCAGCAATCAAACCTGATGAGATTAGGATGAAGGCAATAGTATAGATTTTAATTACTCCTCCAAAATTTTCTTTCCGATTAAATAAAAAAGAAAAAGAAAAAAGCATAAAAGGTATAATAGAAAAATACCCCGCTGCCGAAAAATCTAATCGAATGCCGTGGGTAAAAACTTCTATAATATTTTGGAAACCAATACTTTGTGTATTGTCAAAATGATATAAGACAAAAATGAGCCTTGCTACAACGAAATAGCAGACCCAGAAGAAAAAATATTTTACGTATTTTAAAAAAATCATATCAATTCATTGAGTAAGGCAGAAATAGGAGAGACGAAAGTGTCAATATCACCCGCGCCAAGTGTCAGAATAGTTGTGTTTGTCAAATTTTCAGATGAAAAGCGACCCCTCAGTAAGGACATTAATTCGGCCTTAGTCGTCAGGGTTTTATTTGGATTTTTCATTTTGTTGAACAAAATTTCAGATGTGACCCCAGCCATCGGCAACTCTCGGGCAGGGTAAATGTCAAGCAATACAGTCTCATCCAGTTTATCCAATGCAGCAGCAAAAGCGTCTTGAAAATCATTCGTTCTTGAAAAAAGATGCGGTTGGAAAATACCTATCAATCGACGGTTTGGGTACAAAGTTCGCGCTGCCAAAATCGCTGAATTGAGTTCAGTAGGGTGGTGGGCGTAGTCGTCAATAAACGTAAGTCTTTGATTATCATTCTGATAGATAAACTGAAAACGCCTTTTGATACCTTTAAACGTAGATAAAGCTTCTTTTACTTTTTCACTCGTTACGCCTAATTGTTGAGCAACTGCAATAGCCGCCGTTGCATTTTCGATATTGTGTTGACCGGGGAGCGTTGTTTTGATATTCAAAATATCACCTTTTGGGCTTTTGTAATCGAAAACAAAAAAGCCATTTTCTACTCTTAGGTTGACGGACCGATAGTCGCCTTTTTTTAAACCGTATGTTGACCAAGCTGTAGCTTGGTTGCTACTGTTGCTACTACCCCTCAGTATTAAACCTTGTTTTTTAAAAACATGTCCACCTGTTTTTACCTTTTGCGTATAATCTCGAAATGCTTGTCGAAACGTCTTTTCATCGCCATAAATATCCAAATGATCGGGATCCATGCTTGTAATTATCGCCATATCTGGGCTTAAACGAAGGAAAGAACGATCATATTCATCGGCTTCGACCACGACCCAATCGGATTGTCCTTGTACAAAATTAGAGCCGATGGACAGAGAGATACCACCTAAAAATGCTGTTGCATCAATACCACCGACACGTAATATATGTGTCACAAGGCTCGATGTCGTCGTTTTGCCATGCGTCCCAGCCACACCTATACACTTCATTCCTCTTGAAATCAAGCCCAAAACTTCAGACCGTTTTAAAATGGGTGTATTATTTTGCTGAAAATAATTCAGTTCTGTATGATCTTTGGGTACAGCTGGCGTGAAGACAACCAAGTCAATGTTCTTTGGAATGTACGTCACATCATCGGTGTAATGAATAATCATACCTTCTGATGCGAGGGCACGGGTCAATTCCGTTTCCGTGCGGTCATAACCATGCACTTCAATGCCGCGACCCATGAAATAACGCGCCAAAGCGGACATGCCGATGCCGCCGATACCAATAAAATAGATTTTATGCAGTTGATTCAGTTCCATAATTAGTTGATATATGACAGTAGAAAGTGGATAGTCTTGTGATTTAAAGCCGCAAAATTATCTTTTTCTTTGGAGATGAGGACAAAATGAAGGATAATTCCATTTTTAGATAATTCTAAAATTCAAGGTTTATGTGTTTTGGGTAATGTTTCTAAAAAAAATATCATGGATTTTCACTGTTTGTATGGAAAAAAATTGTGTATTATAATTTTTTTTCTACTTTTAGAGCACAAATCGAATTATATATGTATAAACAATTTATTCACACACTTTTTTTTATTGTCGGTTTATGTCTATTAGGTTGTGGGCAAACACAAAAACAGGAACCCAACCAAAGTCCGTCTAAAACTGTACAGAAAGCACCAAGCAGCGCTGGAAACAGTAAAATAGACGATAAAACGCCGCCGAATGTTGCCAATAATCGCATTCCTGTCAAAGTTTATAAAGTGCTTCAATACGTCCGTGAACACAACGAGGCGATGCCGGGCTATGTGGGGGGCAGAAATTTTCAAAATCGAGAACGCCGTTTGGCGATAAAAGACAGCAAAGGAAAAAAGATACAATATCAAGAATGGGATGTCAATCCCAAACGAGGTGGTGTCAATCGAGGTGTCGAAAGGCTTGTCACAGGTTCTGACAATCGGGCGTGGTACACTAATGACCATTATCTGACCTTTGTGGAAGTCCAATGAACTTATTGCTTTCAAAAATAAACTTTAAATATGTCAAACTTTAAAATTTTAAAAGCAGCCTACGAGCCAAAAACACGCGAAGCAGACATGGTCATCGCATACATAGAGGGCAGCAAGGCTGAAACTTTGCTCGATTTTTATCAACAAATACAAAAAGGGCTGAAATTGCCTACGTATTTTGGTAAGAATTTAGATGCTTTGTTCGACTGTTTGTGTGATTTTTCATGGCTCGATGCACGCGAAATCCACATCGTTTTACGTGGATATGACCAATTTTTATCAAAAGAGCCTAAAAATGAACGCTGGAATATTTTGGCTGTTTTGAATGATGCCGTTACAGAATGGAAAGCGATGAAAGGAAAAGACAAAATCAAATTAGAGATTTATGTTGAACCGAGCCAACGTATCAAACAGGATTTAGTTGATGCAGAGGTTTAGTTAGTAATGAGGTAGAATTGTAGGAAGATTTAAAATCTTCCTACAATTCATTCATTTTATGTAACCTCAAAACCGTAGTTTCGGTATCAAAAATTAAACTATTTGATTGAAAACGAAAGTTTACTTATTTTTGCGTCATATACAACAACATACTTGTAACGAGAAAGCAAACATAATATGAGCGCACGCACGTCTAAGGTATTTTTCCCAAGTTTGAATGGTCTTCGTTTCATAGCCGCTTTTGTGGTTATTATCCATCATTTGGAGCAAATCAAGTTGTTTTTTGGTCTGCCAAGCCTGTTTCATAAGTGGCATTTTATTAAAATCGTCGGTGAATTGGGTGTTACTTTGTTCTTTACATTAAGCGGTTTTTTGATAACTTACTTGTTATTGGTTGAAAAGGAACGATTCGGAACGGTCTTCGTCAAGGCGTTTTATATTCGGCGTGTGTTGCGGATATGGCCGCTTTATTATTTGATTATCATTTTAGGGCTGTTTGTATTGCCGCATATTTCGTTCTTCAATATTCCTGTTTATACTGAGGGGGTGCATTACAAGTTTGGAACAAAAGTCTTTTTCTATGCCATCTTGTTTCCCAATATTGTCTATAATTTATATGACTATATGCCTTATATCGCCCAATCATGGAGCATCGGCATTGAGGAACAATTTTATTTGATATGGCCTTGGATGGTCAAATGGTCGCGCAGATATTTAGTTGTTTTAATAAGCATTGTGTGCTCTATTATATTGATAACCAATATTTTGTATCTTTTTGCTGACCATTCAACTGATATTAGTCAAGCACCCATAAAAACAAAAGTAATTACTTTTGTTTTTAAGTTTTTCTCATTGTTGCGCATCAGTTGCATGGCAATAGGTGGTATTGGTGCTTATTTTTTATACAATTTCAATATGACAATATTGCGTCCACTCTTTTTGCCATGGACACAAATCATGACCTTAGTATCAGTTTTATCAATGATGCTTTTTGGCGTTGAAGTCCCTTTTGTCCATCACGAATTTTACGCTCTATTTTTTATTATTTTGATACTCAACCTTGCAGCAAACCCTAAAAGTCTCTTTAATTTGGAATATAAATGGTTGGATTATTTAGGTAAAATCTCTTATTCGATATATATGTGGCACGGTATCGCTATCATGTTTGGACTTCATGCGGCTCGTTATTTCAACCCCAATCTCGATGATTGGTGGTCAAATACGGTTTATTATTTTATGACATTTGCCTTAACTTTAATGATGTCGGCAGCGAGTTATGAGTGGTTTGAAATGCAGTTTTTGCGGTTTAAACATTTGTTTGCGAAGGTTCAAAGTGGTAATTTGGATAAAAATACTGAGGGGGTCGTTTCTAAGAAAAACGAAGACGAATTACACCGTGTATCAAATTAAGGAAGTTAACACTAACGTTGGCGAGGTTCAAAACCTCGCCAACGTTTTGAACCTACACATTCATAATTCATAATTTATCATTACTTGACAACTTCACCTTTGGGATTGATACGCATTTTTTCTCCCTTTTTAGTAACTTCTGCTATGCCTTCCTTGAAATTAGTGACTTCATCGTATTCAGGTGCTAATATTTCTTTGCCATTTTTGTCCATAAAACCCCATTTTCCACCGACCATTCGCCAATGTTCGCCCATATTTTCTTTTTTGCAGCCTTCGCAAAAAGCGGAAAAACCTTCTTGAAATGATTCTGCAAAAGTGTATTTCGCAGGAATGACTTTTTTACCATTGACATCTGCGAAACCCATTTTTCCGTTTTCTATAAATCTGAAAAGACCTTCTTGAAGATAGTCAGGTCCGTTGTCGAATATGAAAGGTTTTAAAATAAACTTGTTGTTTTTGTCAATGGCGATGATACCACTTTCGGTATCCTCTTTGCCGTCTGATTTTTTGACAACAAAAGCTATGTCGTTTATAAAAGAGTCTTCAAAAACAGCACTGTATTCTGGTGGTATCACGATTTGCCCGCTTGTATCCTTGAAACCCCAATTGTCGGATTTGGACGTGTCTTCATAGGCAACCAATACAAGTGTATTTTTATGGGCTGCTGGCTTGTCACAACTGATAATGAAGGCAATAAACGCCCATAATGTCAGAAATTTAGTCATTTTACTTGAATTTTAAAGGTTTATACTGAGGGGGTCACTTTTTCGCATTTTCTTTTTCTATCCGAATTCGGCTGTGTCTTTCCAAAACTTCAAGGGCTTTTAAGACACGTTTTGCCTTAGCATCTGCGCTTTTAGGTTCTGTGACAAACTGTACGACCCAACGTTTTGCGGACGGATTACTCAATTCATATTGTTCTTTTGCAGCGGGATTTTCTTCTAATTCCATTAAGAAATAGTCGGGCAATTCGACTTCTTTATAGCTTGTGTTTTCTTTTTCTTCAATTTCAATATACACTTCATCGCCCATTTTTTTGCGAATGGCTTTCATCATTTTGGCATTGAGCATAAAATAATGTCGCCCATCGCCCAAAGGCAAAAGAGTGCGCTCAAATGGAAGTCCGTCAATCGTTCCACGTATGTCCACTCGATTTTTGACACCGAAAACGGCTTCAACATCAAATGCTACAAGGGCAATCACAATGGGTGAAGTTGCGCCGTTGATGCTTTGTAAAGTAGTCGTAAACTTTTGCACTTTGTTGATTTTTAAAGACTTATAAAAAGACAAAGATGCAAAATTTTCACTTTACGACAAAGGAGAAAAGGGATGAAATACTGAGGGGGTTACCAATCACTGACTAACAAATTCCTGGCTCCTCTGATACCACAGTTTTGATATTGATGATACGCTTGTGCGGCTTGTTCTCTAATATCTTTTTTGTTTTTTCCTACAATCCAACCCTCTATCGCTGCCACAAGGGTATAGGCTTCAGGTGCCATAAGACCCGTTGTCCAAATTAAAGGTTCTGCTCCCGTCTTTTTCAAATAAGGGGCAAAGTAACTTTGGCTGATGCAAGCCAAAATGATTGCTTCTCGTTTTTCAGTATTTTGCTGCGTAAAATCTTCTTCAAGACGGAATTCCATCAACCCATCATGCCCTATATATCCTAATAAATCTGATTTTCCACCGCAAGCAATGGAATCTTTATCCAAAAGAAAAAAGTTATTAAAACGACCTGAACAGCTTTGCAAAAAATCAGTCGTACAAAGTTTAATGAATTCACCATCATAGGCATCGGCAACCAGTAAAACATCTTTTGTTTTATGCTTGAAAATACATCTTTCTAAAACCTTTTCTCTTGGATTAGGTATGGTTTGCAATAGTTTCCAGTCTTTATGCTTTTTTATAAAGGTCTTTGTTCCCAAATCACAACCCCAATATAAATTGTTTTCAGGGTCTTTACCATTGCCAATTTTAGGCGGTACTTTGGCTATTCCTTGATGTTCATTATCGCAAAGTGCTACGAATACATGTATAATTTTGAAATTGGAACTTTTGGTTATTTCAATTTCTGAAACGGAAATTTTATTTCCTGTTTCAATCACTTTTTGATTCGTAGTAGGTTGATTACATGATAAAAGTGATAGGAATATGACCCATTTATTGATGCTCATTTTTAAAACTAAACTTTTTTCACAGCCTTGATAATCAACCGATTAGATGTTTGTTCATCAAATGGATTGAGTTCATAATCACCATATTTCGCTACGATTTCAAAATCAGCTTTTTCAAATATTGTTTCAAAATCTTTCAAAGAAAACAACCTTACTTTTTCTTGAAAATGGTAATGCTTTTTCACTTCATTTTCGACAACTTCAAAAGAAATCGTTTTGTAAATATGCCCATTTTCGATGTGTTTCTCAATATTAAAAACGATGTCACCCGCAGTTTCTGTATAACTCGGTTTCATTTTATGTCGCACCCAATTCGAGTTGAAATAATCGAGTATAAACGTGCCATCGTCTTTCAAACCATCGTGAACACATTTCAAAGCGGTGACATTGTCTTCGTCTTTATCGAAATAACCAAAGCTCGTAAAGATGTTGAATATATAATCAAAGTAATTGATTCTGAAAGGCTTACGCATATCGTGTTCAAAAAAACTAAGGTTTTCAGACTCAAATTGACGCGCATATCGGATGCTGTTTTCTGATAAATCGGTGCCTGTAACATCAAAACCTTTTGAAGCCATGTAGCGGCTGTGTCGTCCTTTACCACAGGCTAAATCCAGAATTTTATAATAACTCGTTGGATGTAGTGTCGCAAACTGAGGGGTCAGTTTTTTGAATAAATTGTCAATAAAATCCTTAGCACTTTGCTCATTGTGATTCTGATAAAGAATGTGATAATAAGGTGAATCAAACCAATCGGCGAACCATTCGCTTTTTCCGCTCATACGTTTTCGTTATTTGTTATTTGTAAATCGTTATTCGTTTAAGGTTATCCGTTATCCGTCGTAACGAATAACGAATAACCATTAACGAGTAACGACTATGGGAAAATGCCCAATTGTGCGTAATCGCTACCCACCTTTTTGATGGCAACGACAAACGCCGCTGTTCTCATATCCTCGATGCGCGGGTCAGCGAGCCATTGGTCGCGTATGTTGTGATAAGCCGTAATCATCGTTTCTTCCAGACCTGAGCGGACGAGGTCAATTTCGTCTGGTCCTTTTGTCAACATCGCTCTATCGCGTTCACTGACGGGTGAGTTGGTATATTTTTGAATGGCATTGACGATATTATCGTATGCATTGTGCTCAAAACGCTTTGTTAAACGGCCAAAACGGACATGCGACAAATTCTTCAACCATTCAAAATACGAAACCGTTACACCGCCTGCATTGATGTACATATCAGGAATAACCCAAACGCCTTTTGCTGCCAAATAAGAACTGGCTTCTGCTGAAACGGGTCCATTGGCGGCTTCTGCAACGATTTTTGCCTTGATATTAGCGACATTATCCATCGTAATTTGATTTTCAAGCGCCGCAGGAATCAAAATATCACATTCCAATTCCAAAGCATCCATGCGTGTTGCAAGCGGTTGTGCGCCAGGGAAAGTCATGATTGTTCCATGCTCTTTGCGGTGTGCGACGAGCGCATCAATATCAAATCCATCGGGATTATATATAGAACCTTCATATTCAGCAATGCCAATGATTTTAGAACCGCCTTCCAATTGGCAAATCCGCGCTGTGTGAAAGCCTACGTTGCCGAGACCTTGAACAACGATTCTTTTGTCTTTCATACCTGTTGTCAAGCCCAATTTTACCATGTCTTCAGGGATGCTGACCATTTCACGGATGCCATAATAAACGCCTCGTCCAGTCGCTTCGTCACGTCCTTTGATACCGTTCATGTTGACTGGTTTGCCTGTGACACAAGCAATCGCATCCAATTCGCCGTGATTCATAGACAAATAGGTGTCGAGAATCCATGCCATTTCGCGAGAACTGGTGCCGTAATCGGGTGCAGGAACGTCTTTGCCAGGTCCAATCATACTGTGATTGACCAATTCATAGGTGTAACGGCGTGTGATGCGCTCTAATTGGGCAACCGAATAGTTTTTAGGATTGATTTTGACACCGCCTTTTGCACCGCCGAATGGCACGTCAACAAGGGCACATTTGTAAGTCATTAGGGCAGCGAGTGCCATAACTTCTTCTTGGTCAACCGCCATTGAGTAACGAATACCACCTTTTGTGGGCATGCGATGATGGCTGTGTTGGGCGCGATAGGCTTCAAAAACCTCTACATCTTCGCCAATGCGAACGGGGAAACGAATACGTAAAACCGTGTTACAGGCTTTAATTTGGTCAAGAACGCCAACAGACAAACCTGTATAAGGGGCTGCTTTGGCGAAGTTCTGATTGACGCTCTCAAAAAATAAATTTGGTGCGTGGCTCATTTTTTAATCTGATTTTAAATTTAATAATTTGGTTAGAAAATAGTTTATTGTTACTGGTTTTTTAGTTCTTTCTCTAATTTGCTTACCTTTCTATCAATGTTAATTAAATACAAGACAATACCTGTAAATATAATGGCAATGACCATAATGACAACGTTCATACCCATTCCTCGATTGGGGTTGACGGGCGTTGCTGATTGTGCATTTAATAGATTAAAAATCAAAAGATTGCAAATAGTTGTGATTGATATTTTTTTCATTTTTTTATTTTTCTTTTTATTTAAAATTTACTGCTTTTTGATAAAAAAATAAGGTTTATACTGAGGGGGTCATAAAAACGTCTTTTCGTTTTTTTCATAAAGATTAATACCTCCCAAATCCTCAATAAGCTCTAAAACAAAAGCATCAAGTGCGGTGCCTTTATTTGGATAATGTGGTGGTGTACATACATAAGCCTCAATACCATAATCTAAAAAATCGTTTTTGAGTGCGTCTATAAAAATCTGAATGGTGCTTTTTAATTGCTTGACTGCTTTATTTCTATTTTCATCAATTTGCAAATAACTCCTTGTTTCAGACTCAAATTTCATTTCTCCGAAGCAGAAAGTCGCTTCATCAAAACAAATAAAATCACAATGTTCGGGTTTGTGTTTTATAAAACAGCCATCAACAGCGAAAAGCGCAATGTCTTTTTTGTTTGGATTATTGACTTCAAACACTTTATCAAAATCAGCGACTTCCTCTTGTAATCGAGCGCGACAACGGTCTTTTTCAACATCTTCAATGTAAAAAATAGCATCTTTATACGTTTCGATACAAGCTGTTGGTTTTATGGCTCGACTTTTAAAACCCCTGTCTAAATGTCGTTTCATTGGGTCTAATGAACTCATTTTCGGGCAAAAGTTTTAGCGTGAATCGTCATTAAATGGTTAAATTCATAGGACAACATATCCGAAACCGTATCTAAATAATTCTGTTTTATAACGCCTTTGTCACTCATTATACTTTCACTCACAAAGCCCCCCTCAGTAAAACGCAAGGTATAAGCTGCAAAATCACTTGCTTTCAACCGAAAATCTATATCAACGACTTCTGAAACAGCATTTTCTGCATCTGGATTTTTTTCAACAACACGGCTTGCAAAGAGCAAGTTGTTGAATGTTGAAAGAATATAAGGACTGTGCGTTGTAATAATTAATCGTGAATCCTCATTTTTATTAACCATTAAAGCCAATAACTCTATCATCTGTTTTTGAGCGATTGGGAATAAATGGGCTTCGGGTTCTTCGATAATTCTTAGGACTTTTTGATTTTGTAAAATGACTAAGAATAAATCTTGTAAAATACGAATGGATTCTTGTTGACCTGATGAAGCATTTGATAATCGAACAAAAGAGCCATTATCTAAATTTATTCTCTCTCCTAATTTATCCGATGAATATTTACCCTTTAATATTTCAGAAATCTTATTTTCCGCTTTTTGAAATATACCGTTTTTATTTTCTGACTTTAAAAGAGAAGCAAAAGTGCCACCGTTTCGTTCAAAAATGGTTTTAACGCGTGAAACGCGTTCCATGAATTTCATAGTCAAAAGTTCATCAATAGTTTGCTCTTTTAACTCTAAACTTTTTTGTTTTTTGTTGTCATCTATACGGTTTTTGACTTCTGCAAAAAGATATTTTTCAAATAAATCATTGTATTGGACGGTAGAATTCCTTCCTGCAACAACAAATAGATTACTTTCAAATTGCAGGTTAAAAATTCCAGTTAGTTTTCTTTGTGCTACTTTTAAACAATCTCTTTTATACAGTTCTAATGCAAATGATTCATTAGAATCATTAGTTAATTCTAGTTTGTCATTTATCTCTTTTATCCTTTTTTTACTAAAATTGAAGATGTTTAAGTAGCCTTGTTCTATGAATTTTTCACTTATTTCAACTTTTGGCTCTTTATTAATGTTTGAAATTTTGATAAATTTGTTTTTTTCGATATTAGTATAATATTTTAATTCAAATAAAGAATTTTGAAAATCATTACCGAAAAAGTTATAAAACTTATCGGTTATCAACTCAACAAGATTTAAAGTTTGTTTTGAAGAGATAAAAGTTTCAAATATGTCATCATTTATATCTTGAAAAAAATAAATCAACTTAGCAATCGTACTTTTCCCACTCGCTTGTTCACCAATGAGAACCAACGTTTTAGGAATATCAATTTCAGCTTCTTTTATTGCTCCGAAATTTTTGATGACTATTTTTTGCATGATTTATCTTGTTTTTTGTTCAAAATACTGAGGGGGTAAATTTACCGACTCAAAACCTTTTCCTTCACAATTTCCGTTCTTACAACCAATGTTGCTATCCAAATACCCAAAAGCACCCAACCGATGATAGCGGGATAAAACACCAAACGCATTGTATTGTCCATGTCCTGAGTTGCAATAGATGAATTACCACCGTTTCCGGGATGACTGCTGCTTTGTGCTAATTTAGGAATAACATATAAAAGTGGTACAAGTGATGCGAATGAAAAGATGCTGTAAACAGCCGAAATACGTGCTCGCCTCTCAAAATCATCAAAAGACATACGCAAAATGAAGTAGGCAAGGTAAATGGCTAAGGCTGTATAAGTCATTAACAATTTGATTTCGTTAATCGGAAATGGTTCGCCCCAAGCGTAATTTGCCCAAGTACCGCCTGTTAACAATCCCAATAAGCCGAAAATTGTGCCTGTGCGAGTGAAACTGACGGCACGGAGGTCGTTCATCAAGTCTTTTGAACGTAGGAATTTGACGCTGTAAAACAGACCAAAACCATAAAGAGTGAACATCACAAACCACATCGGCACATGGAAATAGGTGTTCCGAATCGTCTCACGAGTAAATTCGAGATTTGGATAGGCAAATTTCTTAGCACGTGGTTCGATGTCCATTTCGGCTACCCACAGCGTTCTGCCGAGTTCAGCGTTCAAACTATCTTGTGCAATTTGAACGACGGTTTTGCGGAGTAACAAACCTTCTTCATCAGTATTGAGTACTAAATTGGCTTCTTGCAATTCCTTACTGAGGGGTAGGGTAGCAGGTATTTGGAATCCAATATAGAGGTGTGTATCGTCAATAACCGAGACCTTTTCCGCTTTTATGGGATAAACGGGCGGCAAACCGCCTTTGCCTCTGATGCTGTCAACGATGGTCAACCACGCTTCGATATTTTTACTTTTTGTAAAAGCGGTATTGTAACCTGTTGCTTTAACCGTTAAAGGTTGTCCAACGTGAGCCGTCTCAATCGCCCGAAGCTGTTCATCAACGAGAGCTGGTTTTAGAGGTGCATAAAGACCTAAAAATAGAGTGTAAAAAATTAAGATGACGCTGAGCGCTTTCCACCAGTGCTTTTTCATAAGTATTTTAATGTGAATTATTTAATCGCGCCAAAGGTAAGGAAAGAGAATAAAACACAAAGCAATTAATATCGCATCTATTGCACCAAGTGTCTGAATATCGCTTGCCCACGTCGAAGCTTTGGCGGCTATGGCATTTTTTGACAAGCGAATAAGGGTGATGAGTATGGGTAAAACGACAGGAAAACTTAATATCGCCATCAGCGTTGCCGAGTTGTTTGCCTTGCCCGCAATAGCTGAAATAAAGGTAAATGTGATAGAAAAACCAACCGAGCCCAACAAAATTGCCAATAAATACTGAGGGGTATCCAAAACTGGATTACCGACCATCAAACCTAAAACACCAAAGGTTAAGAGGTTGATTATCAAGAGCATAAATATATTGTAAAATATTTTTGACAATATAACGGCTGTCGGATTTGCCAATTGATAATAATATAATTGTCGAGCAGTATTCTCTTGAACAAAACTTTTAGCCACCGCATTAACGGACGCAAACAGTGAAATTATCCAAAACAAAGCGTTCCAAACATCGGGTACAACTTTAACAAAGGACAAAAAAACGACAAAAACCGTTGAGGTTACATATAGCAAAATGCCGCCGAGCGCATATTTCTGTCGCCATTCAAGCATCATTTCTTTTTTGAAAAGAAAAGTTATTTCTGAAAAGTAAGTCATAATTATAGTTGATAATGGATAGTTGATAATGGATAGTTGATAATGGATAGTTGATAATGGATAGTTGATAATGGATAGGGGGAATTATCAACTATCCATTATCAACTATCCATTATCAACTATCCATTATCGTGCTGTTGGTGGTTCTTCTTCGTCGGACATGTCCGCTTTTTGTGAATTGTATTTAATGTCGAATTCTCGATACTCTTCTTCATCGAGTTGTGGGAGCATTTCGTGCAGCATTTCGTCTTCAAAATTTTGTAAAAACATCTCCAAATTTTCTGTTAATGTTTTCCATCGTATTGGATAACGGCGTTGGAAATACTCCATTTGCGAAAAAAATTGGACTTTAAGCGCTTCATACATGTCATTAGAAGCCTCCTTGAGTATTTCTTCAAATTTTTCTCTATCCCGGTCATAAGGTGAAACTTCGTCATCGTCGTCTTCCTCTTCTACAAGTGGTTCAGGTTCAGATTTTTTTCCTTTTTTTTCTTTAACTTTTGGTTCCTCTTGTGCCATTGGCGGCTTAATTCGATTAATTTCTTGTATTCTATATCGTCTTGCTTCGTATTTTTCAAGCAATTCCTCCTCCGTATTCTCAACATATTCTACAAAAAGTTCAAACAAATCTACGTCATCTTCGTCTTGCAACAATTCTATCAATTCAAAATAACGACTACCCCAACCCCGCATGTCTTGATAGACGCTTTCAACTGTGCGGTGAAAAGGTGATTTTTTACGTTTATGATAATCTAAAAAGTCTTTAAAATCAAAATAAACAATGATGTCAACCCCATCCGTAAATTTAAGCGTTGCAAAAATGTTTCCGCCATATTGTCGATGATCCAGATTGCCATAATCGTATTCAACACATTCAAAATCAGGGTGTTGTTTTTCACGCTTTGCCATGTGCGCTGTATTTTATAGGTCAAAAATTAAGAAATAACCATTTAAAAAAAAGTTGCCTATTACTTTTCAGCGTCCAAAGTACAGTCATTTTTATTTATTAAATAAATTCAGCTGTATATTTTTAAAATTAAGTTTGTCTAACTTTCTAAGGTTTATAGACTTAAAACCAAGCATTTATTTTAATTTTGAGTTTAAAAAATTCATAAAAACATTAAAATGAAAAAAATAATTACCCTATTTGTCGCTCTTTTGGGCTTCAGTTATGTCTCACAAGCACAATATATCACCATAGCAGAGGCGAGAGCAAAACCTGCGGGAACAGTCGTCACTGTACGTGGACGTGTTATCAATAGTTCTGAATTAGGCACAACAATTCGCTATTTTCAAGATGGAACAGGGGCTTTATGTGCCTATTATTCAAGCGCAACGGTGCCTACTTTTTCAACCACTAATCGTGGGGATTCGATAGAAGTAACAGGAACGCTCAAAGATTATAACAACCTTTTAGAGATTGACCCGATGACCTCATTCAGTAAAATTGGGACCACAAATGTGATTTTACCCCCCCTCAGTATAACGCCTGCTGGTATGGCAGAAGTGAATGAATCCAAGCTCGTAAAGCTGTTTAATGGTCAATTCACAGGTGCGGGAACGCCTACTTTTGTTGGCAATACCAATTATAAATTCGTCGTGGATGGTACTGAAATCCAAGTACGCATAGCCACGGGCGGTGCTTTGGTTGGTAAAACAATTCCTTCTGTTGCCGTCAATTTAACGGGTATTTGCTCACAATTTGCTGCTTCTTATCAACTTTTACCACGTGATTCTGCCGATATTGACTATCAAAGTATTGCCATTACCTCTCCTGTAAAAGTTGAAAATTTGGCTGCCACAGGTTTCTCGCTCAATTGGCAAACGAATTTCGAAGGCAGTTCAGAAATACAGTTTGGACCTACAACGGATTTGGGCACAACGGTTATGGGAACGCCGAATACAAAAAGCCATACTGCCACAGTGAGCAATCAAACGGCTTCAAAAGTCCTTTATGTACGTGTTTTTTCAAGGGCAAATGGCAAAACCGATTCTTCAAGAATATTTCCTGTTATTACGTCTTCACTTTCTTCTGGCGAAACGCGGGTTTATTTCAACCATGCTGTTGACACCACAGTAAAGGTCGGTTTGAATAATAAAGCTTTAGCCGTTACAGGCAGTCGCTGCGAATCTGAATTCGTTTCTTATATCACGAATGCCAAAAGTTCGATTGATATAGCGATGTACAATAATAGTTCGGCAGCAATTGTTGGGGCATTGAAATTAGCGGCTGCGAAGGGTGTTCGTATCAGATATATCGCTGATAAAAACTCGTTCAATAGTGTCCTTGCGGATACAACAGGCTTCGGTTTTAAAGTCATCAAAAAGCCAACAACTGAATTGATGCACAATAAATTTATGATTATTGATGCCGATAGTGTCAATACTTCGTGGGTGATGTCGGGTGCGATGAACTGGTCAACAGGGCAAATTTATACGGATTATAATAATGCTATTTTTATACAAGACAAATCATTGGCAATGGTTTACAGAATGGAATTTGAAGAAATGTGGGGCAGTTCAACGGCTAATCCGAATACAACATTGGGCAAATTTGGCGCAGACAAGACGGATAATACGCCAAAACAAGTCAAATTGGCGGGTAAATTGTGCGAAATCTATTTTTCTCCAACTGACGAAACCTCCTTGGCTATCATCAATGCGGTCAATACGGCTGATGTTGATCTTGAATTATCGCTTTTGATTTTTACCTATTTTGATTTAGGTACTGCTGTCAATAATGCTTCAAGACGTGGCGCAAATGTGCGTGGGCTTGTTGACCAAGATACGACAAGCACTTCCTCTTCACAAATCAATTATTTGCAAAGGAATAATGTGAACATTAAGTTGTTCAAAGCGGGCGGTTCTACCGTTATTTATCACCATAAATATGCCTTGATAGATGCCAAACCTGCGGGCATAAATTCTGACCCAATGGTTATCACAGGTTCGCACAACTGGACAAATACGGCGGAGAGAACAAATGATGAAAATACACTCATTATCCACGATGCTGCTGTTGCCAATATTTATCTTCAAGACTTTGAAGCCCGTTGGAAAGAGCAAGGCGTAGGCACAAAAGAAGTGCCGCTTGAAGGTTTTGAAGCCACGCTTTATCCAAATCCAAGCAGCGATGTCTTAAATATTCGCTTAAAGAATGACTTCGCACGTGATGTGACGGTAACAATTTTGAACACAAATGGGCAACCGCTTGAAAGTATCATTTATAGAAATCAATCTGGTGAATGGGCAAAAACGATACCCCTCAGTAATTTAGCTTCGGGAACTTACTTTGTCAGTTTTATGGTTGATGGAAAGTTCTTGACAAAAACGATACAAGTAATGCGGTAAGTTTAGTATATTTATTTTCTAAACGTTAAAAGCCCTTTCAAACAACTGCTTTGAAAGGGCTTTTTTGAGAAAAATGAACAACAAACGTTATTTTTCGTTAAAAAAGTGCGATTTTTACGTTTTCATACTGAGGGGGGTAAATCTTTTGCTAAAAAAGTATAGAATTCGCCCTTTTTCGGTATCAGACACTAAATGATATTTACTATTAATTTATGAGTTTTAAACTACTTTTTAGGCTCAAAGCATAAGATTAAACCTTATTTCAATGTATGCTAAAAGAAAAAAATACAGTAAGCAAACCCTTTACATTTAAACAGTTCCAAATTCATCAAGACCGCTGTGCGATGAAGGTCGGAACAGATGGTGTATTGCTCGGCGCATGGACGGAAGTGAAAGATGCGCATTCGATTCTCGATATTGGCACAGGTACAGGTGTGATTGCCATCATGTTGGCACAAAAAACGGCACCTGTTAATCAAGAAAACCCTGTTGACGAAGCTTGTATGATTCACGCCGTCGAAATAGACGATGCCGCAGTAGAACAGGCTCGTGAAAACATGAGTGAGTCGCCTTTCGCAGACAGATTAAATGTGTTTCACGATTCTATTCAAAATTTTGCTAAGACGCATGCCCATAAGTATGACCTCGTCGTGAGCAATCCACCTTTTTTTACGGGTGGCACTTTGTCGAGTACAGGTGATAAAACGAATGTACGACACACCGTTAAAATGCCTCATGGCGAACTGTTGAATGCAACAAGAGGGCTATTGCATAAAAATGGGCGTTTTTGCGTCATTTTGCCCTTGATTGAAGGGTTGCGCTTCATTGAAATTGCAGGGTCTTATGGCTTTTATTTAACCCGCCGTTCAGATGTGCGTCCGAAAGCAGACAAAGGGATTGAACGCCTTTTGCTTCAATTTGAATTGTCAAATCGGACTTTTACACAGGATGAACTTATTATACAAAATAGCCCCGATGAACGCGATTATACTGAGGGGTATCGAGATTTGACAAAAGATTTCTACACAATATTCTAATTTAGTTGATAATGGATAGTTGATAATGGATAATACTGAATAAAATTATCCATTATCTATTCTCCATTATCAACTATCAACTATCCATTAATAAGATGACACCCAACGAAGACTTCATGCCGCCAGCAGAAGATGCTGACTTAGAAAGAGAGGAACTGGACACACAGGACAGTCAAACTGATGATGAACTTTACGAACATCACCGTTTTACGGCTGATAAGGGTCAAGCTGTGACCCGAATTGATAAATTTTTGACAGATAGACTGTCTAAAGTCAGTCGCAATAAAATTCAAAATGCCATCCGGGCAGGTTCTGTTTTGGTGGACGATAAGGCTGTAAAACCCAATTACAAGATAAAACCATTACAGCAAATCAGCATTGTTTTTCCTGAAATGCCTGATCATGGTCGCATTGATCCCGATTATATACCACTTAACATTGTTTATGAAGACGATGATGTAATTGTTATCAATAAACAAGCGGGGCTCGTCTGTCATCCAGGCGTAGGCAATTATAGAGGCACTTTGGTCAATGGTTTAGCCTATTATTTCCAAGATAAAATACCTGATTATACAGAAGTAGGTGCCGACAATCGCCCCGGTTTAGTGCATCGAATAGATAAAGATACAAGCGGTTTAATGGTCGTTGCCAAAAATCAATTTGCCATGCAGCACCTCGCTCGCCAGTTCTTTTATCATACCATCGAAAGACGTTATTGGGCATTGGTTTGGGGACAACCTGACGAATTAGAAGGTACTATCAGTGTACATATTGGGCGCAGCCCGAATGAACATTCTGTTATTGTGCCTTTTCCTGAAGGCGATCAGGGCAAATATGCCGTGACCCATTATAAGGTCATTGAACCCATGTATTATGTCAGTTTGGTCGAATGTAAATTGGAAACAGGACGGACGCATCAGATACGTGTACACATGAAATACCTTGGGCATCCGTTGTTTATGGATACCAAATACGGCGGACATCGCATATTAAAAGGGACGATTTTTACAAAATACAAGCAATTTGCCTTGAAAACAATGGATGTTTTGCCGCGTCAAGCCCTTCATGCGCGTTCATTGGGTTTTGAACACCCGACAACGGGCAAGTGGATGCAGTTTGAAGCGGAGTTGCCGCCTGATTATGCAAAAGGCTTAGACCGCTGGCGTGATTATGTCAATGAACGTAGAAGTTTGCTTTAGACCACTGATTAGGTCAAAAAATCATTACCGTATTTTAAAACTCAAATGAATTGTCATCTGCTTGTGCTTGTGACAATTCATTTTTTTGTGTCTAACATGTTAATTTACATCTGCTAACGTATAATTATTTATTATTAATTCAATACACAATGAACCAATCACTCAAACAATTTTTATTAATTGTTACACTACACTTTTGCATTTTTTCCTTAGGTTTTGCACAAACAATGGCGCTTTGGGCATTTGATTCTCAAAATTCTGCGACCACCACACCTACAAATGGTACAGTTTCAGATGCCACTTGGTCATTAGGTACCGTTTCCTATACGTCAGGTACTTCGGGCGGTGCGACAGATAAAGCCATTTCGACTACGGGCTTCAACAGTGCATCCATCAATACGGCAAAATATCTGCAATTCACCATCACGCCCAATGCGAACTTTGCGATGTCCATCAACAGCATCAGTTTTTTTGATCAAAAATCAGCAACTGGTCCAACACGTTGGGTATTGCGTTCAAGCATGGATGGTTATGTGAGCGACTTAAATTCGCCTTCGCCGAGTTCTACATCAGCTGCTTTTCCAGCGACACCACAAGCGGTTGATTTAGGTATAAATTTTCAAAATATTACCAACAGTATCACATTTCGGCTCTATGCTTATGGTGCATCAAGTTCAGCAGGTACTTGGCGGTTGGATAATTTGACGGTAGATGGTAGTCTTTATGATGTCTCAAATCCTATCATTGTCTCTTCAAAATCCTCAATTTCTTTTACAACTATCTTGACAGGCACCCCCTCAGTATCCAAGAGTTTTATTGCCTCTGGTTTTGTATTGACGGGTGACTTAACCGTTACACCGCCCACTGGATATGAGATAAGTCTTACAGAATCAAGTGGTTATACATCTTCATTAGCTTTTACACCGTCAGGTGGTCGCGTCGCTTCCAAGGTCATTTATGTTCGATTAACAGGTGCGGCTGTGGGTAATTTTAATGGCAATATTACGCTAACAAGCCCCGGCGTACCCACAAAAAACATAACAATGAGTGGCAGTGTCATAACGCAACCGACACGAACAAATATTGCCACAATTAGAACACGCAGCAACGGCACAAATGTTTTTACCGGCGGACGTGTGACGGTGGCTACAGAATTTGGACCTACTCAAATTTTTATTCAAGACAATACGGGCGGCATCTCCGTTTTTAGTGGTTCTGCCAATATTGGTGTTGATTATGGCTTACAATTGGGCGATTCCGTAGAGGTTTTTGGTTATCGTTCAACATTTAGTGGGCTTGACCAAATAACCATATTGACCATGAATAAAATAAGTACCTCTCCCTATAATCCACCTGCTTTGGTCGTTACACAAGCAGAAATGGCTGCACACGAAGGGGAGTTGGTCACGATTCAAAATATATCTTTTCCAGGCACAGGAGGGAATTATGCCGCCAATACAAACTATCCTTTTGGTCTTTTGCCCATCCGAATATTGAGTACGACTACGCCTTTTTCAAATAATATCGTTGGTTCAGCGATTCAAGAGGCAACGGGTCATGTAACAGGGATTTCAGGCGTTTATAATACGTCTTTGCAATTGTATCCACGTTCAACTTCGGATTTTGTAACAACAGGTGCAGGCGTGACTGATGCCACTTTTGAAGATGCCAATTCATTAGATATCGTTACTTGGAATATAGAATGGTTTGGTCATCCAACATTGGGTCCCAGTGACAATGCGTTACAAATAGCTAACGTCAAAACAGTTATAAATACAATAAATGCTGATATTTATCAATTTGAAGAAGTGTCAGATTCCGTTGCTTTCAAGTCAATGGTCGCTTCTTTGCCTGGATATTCATGCAAATGTTCATTTGAATACAGTTACAGCAATACGACGAGTAACGATGGTTATGGTCAGCGTGTGTGTTTTGTGTATAAAGACGCTGTTTTCAGCAACGTAACAGCGACACCACTTTTATCAGAATTCAAAAACGATACGACTTTATTGCCTGATTATCCGAATACCCGTACCCGTTTTTGGGCTTCTGGTCGTTTGCCTTTTTTGATGACAGCCAATGTCCATATCAATGGCACTTCTCGATATATGGGTTTTGTGGGCATACATGGGAGAGCTAATACGAGCGCAAACGCTGCCCAAGAGGTGTATGACATGAGAAAATATGATGTTGAAAAACTAAAAACGGTTTTAGATGCTACTTATCCGAACCTACCATTCATCATGTCGGGCGATTTTAATGATGATTTAGATGAGACGGTTTCTTTTGTGCCAACCAATACGAGTACATTCAACGTTTATATCAATGACCCAACACGTTATAGTTTGTTTACACTATCCCTTAGTAATGCGGGTGCAAAAAGCACAACTGGCTTTTCCGATATGATTGATCACATCATCGGTTCAGATGAAATGAGTAGTGCGTTTCTGACTGCCCGAGTCGGTTCGCCGCAAACTTATATTACGAGCTATGGCTCAAAAACAACTGACCACTATCCAGTTATGGCTAAGTTTAATTTACCAAATGTGCCTGTTATTCCTGTTGAACTATTATCTTTCGAAGCCCAAATGGTTGACAATCAAAGTATTAGATTAAATTGGACAACAACAACAGAACTTAATTCTGCTTATTTTTCTATTGAAAAAAGTACAGACGGAACTAAGTTTTCACCCATTGGACAGGTGAAAGCAGCAGGACATTCAAATCAAAGATTGGATTATACTTACGATGACGCAACGTTTTCAACAGATAAAATCGTTTATTATCGCTTGAAACAGGTGGACAATGATGGGCAATTCAAGTATTCTAAAACAGTAGCTGTTTTCAAAAAAGATCAAAATCTCAAGTTGATTGTTTATCCTAATCCAGCAAAAGACGTTTTAATAGTTGATGGAATAAATGACTTGAAAACAGTAAAAATATATAATTTCCAAGGCGTTTTGATTCAAAAATCCACTCAAAAAATACTTTCTTTAAGTGATTTAACTTCTGGAATATATATCTTAGAAGCTGAAAATACTGAGGGGGGCATTTCAAGAATTAAGTTTGTAAAAGAATAATAAAAATGACAGAAATAGAATCCAAAGACCCACTACACGGCAAAACTTTAGAAGCGATTTTAACAGAATTGGTTGAAAAGGTAGGTTGGGAAAAGATGGGCAAACGCATCAAAATCAGATGCTTTATAGACGAACCGAGCATTAAATCAAGTCTCGTCTTTCTACGCAAAAACCCATGGGCAAGGGCAAAAGTGGAGTATATGTACAAAAAGGTAATGATGAAATATGAATGATAAATGATGTGACCCCTCAGTATTTTATGTCGCTTAATTCATCATTTATCATTCATATTTCATCATTGAGTATTTACATTGCTTCTATTTTCTTCAAAAGGGCTTCTGTTTCAGTGGCGTCTTGTCCCGTTTCTTTGGCCTGTTTGATTGCTTTTTCAGCATAAGTCTTAGCATTTTTCTTATCGCCTAATTTGAAATAAAGGGCTGCGGCCGTATCATTAAAAGCGAATTGGTCATCAATTTCGACAGAATTTAAAGACCAAGCCAAGGCTTTTTGCAATTGCGCTTTGTCGTTTGAATTTTCATAAAAAGCCCAAGCAACTTGATTCAACTCCTGCGCACTTAGAGATGGATATTTTTCAAAATGCGTAATCGCATGAGTTAAATAATTGGGCATATCATTTTTCATCTGAAACTGCGCCAAAGTCATATTGCTCAAAGACTTATCCAGCATGTCTTGAGATAGGTATTTCGCACCCAATTCTTTCGCTTTTTCAAAATCAAATTCACCTTTCATACGGTTATATGTTGCATTCGCAACACCCATAAACGCCATTTGGTCAATTTGTGCTTTAAAGTCTTTTTGATCTAATTCCTTTGCAAAAGCATCTTGGTTTTTGACCATAAAAGCAAACATTGGGCTTTGGATACTTGTACCGAACTTTAAAATAAAATTCATATTGTCCTTCGTCAACCAATCCTTTTGCGTTGCTAAATAAGCATCAACAACCGTAGGTAACATAGTTGTTTCTTGAGCACTTTCGCAAGCATAAGCAAAGTTTTTCAAGAAATCCGCACCACGTTCTCCGCCTTCATATTTCTTTTTGAGCGAATAAAACTGGCGTTCAGGGTCAGAAGCCGCTTCACCAACATCGATGAATTTTTCTGCGGGCATACTGCCTAAGCTGCGGTGCACCAATTCGCCATCGCCATTGACAAAAATATAGGTCGGATAAGCTCTAACACCATATTTTTTAGCAAGTTCAGGACCTTCACCTTTTTCCATGTCAATTTTTGCATTGACAAAACGCGCATTGAACACATCGCCTACTTCTTTTTGTGGGAATATGTTTTTAGACATCTGCTTACATGGTCCGCACCAAGTTGTGTAAGCGTCAACAAAGACGATTTTCTTTTCAGCTTTGGCTTTTTTCAAAACGTCAGCCCATGCTGTTTCTTCTTTTTCAAAGGTTATTCCTTGTGCCGAGAGGGTTGTCAGGGTTGACAAAAAAGCTAAGAATACAATAAACTTTTTCATTAAATTTTGTTTTTATAAGGTGAAGTAAAGCGCAAAGTTAATAGAAAAACCCTAAGACTTAGGGCTGTTTTGCAGTCCCTTAACGTTTATTTATTACTTTTGTTTGACGCGTTTCGCTTTTTCATTTTTCAAAAAATGATAAACAACATGAAAAACATTCTCCTCATACTCTCATCTTTTTTTCTACACAGTTCACTCATAGCACAACGTATTGTTGATACGAATTTGGTAGCAGCCATCAGATGGCAGTGTCCAACTTGTATTGATACTGCCAATAATTTGACAGCAATCGCTCAAACGCAAAGAAGCATAACTCTGACGAACCATATCACAGATTTGACGGGTATTCATGGCTTTAGTAATCTGACTTCGCTCAATGTGGCGGACAATGATTTGACATTTTTGCCACTTTTACCCAATGGTTTGAAGACTTTTCGGTGTTCTAACAATCGGTTGACTCAATTGCCCGTTTTGCCAAGCGGTTTAACCGTTTTTCATTGTTATGGCAATCTTTTGACCTCATTACCCGAATTGCCCAAAAATCTTGAAGTGTTCAATTGTTCTCAAAACAGGCTGTCAACTTTGCCCGTTTTGCCTAATACGTTACAAAGTTTTTATTGCTCTTACAACAATTTAAGCAGCTTACCTGTATTGCCGAATTCGATAACCGATTTGGGTTGTGCTGTCAATAATTTGACAAAATTGCCTGATTTACCGCCAAATATTATTCTTTTAAGCTGTTTTACTAATCCTTTGTTAAAGTGTTTACCTCAATTGCCGAAGTCTTTGAAGTATCTGGAAGTATCGGGTACGGTTTCCTGTTTGCCAAATGCAGTTACTGAATTGATCACTTATCGTTACGATGGCAATGTTTTCAATAATATTGTTATGCCTTTGTGCAGCTCGATAAATCCCAATCCTTGTGGTCAAATAACGGCTGTTTCATCTGATTTATCTGAAAAAATCCTCGTTTTTCCTTCAATTACTGAGGGGAGGCTTTTTATCGAAACAGGCAATATTTCAATTGAAAACATTACGGTTGTGAATGGAGTAGGGCAGGAGGTAATGAGAACACAGGCTAAGCAATTTGATATTTCAGCATTGCCTGTGGGCATATATTTTGTTCAAATCCAAGTTGGAAAAGGAAGGTTGACAAAGAAAATTATCAAAATTTACTGAGGGGTCGATTTCTAAGAAATTTTAAAAACATAAATTGCCGAATCTTATTTAGCGAAACCATTGAACATCAACGTTTTACAAATTCACCATTCACCATTATTTCCTAAGACACGCCATATAAAATATCCTTTATCATCCGCCATGTAATCAATTGGATATTATTTTTCTCCAATAAGGAACGACATTCAACGCTGGTGAAATAATCATAGTCAATTTGTCGCCATTCAGCACCAAAATTAGGGTGTTCAAACGAGATGCCACGCATTTCTCTACTGTCAAAAGCAGGATGAATCAAAATCTCGTTTAAGCCTGTGGGCAAGTTTTCTAATACATTTGTGTAATAAGTCGCCAATTCACCATGTTCAAAATCATTAAACTCCCCAAAAAACAAATTATCCACACACAAATCATCATCTAAAAGGCATTCATCGGCATTGACACCAAAGAATTCTATTAATTGTTTATTCAACAATATAGGTAATTTGTAAGTCTGTCCTAATTCTCTATACAAGGCGATAAATTCAGGTTTTAAACCCAAAGTGTACATATGAACATCTAAATGACTGGGTCTTAACCCATATTTGAAAGCTTTTTCTATTTGTGCGTGCAGCTCTTTTTTGACATCTTCTATTGTTGCGGCATCTTTAAATGCCTGTCGAGTGCGGTGCATAAAACCATTGTCATCCACCAAACTCGGTACTTCTGAAGTCGGCAAAATGGGCTGCCATTTATAATATTTCCATTCACACGTCAATGTCAAATGTATGCCATAATCATACGCTATATTGTGTTTTGAAAATTCCAACATTTCGTAAAACCACGGACAAGGCATCATAATACTGGTTGAATTGACCATACCTTTTGCCAATGCTTGCATCGTTGCTTGATTTTCAGCATGTGCCAAACCCGCATCATCGGCATGAATAATCAATAGTTTAGTATTGTCTGGAAATCCTAATTTCTGTAAAGCCTTCATTGACGAATTGTTTTAGTTGTGTCAAAATCGCTGTTTTTCAGCAAATAAAACGTTCTGATTTCAAACAACCAAACTATTGGAAGTATCTTTGTGTACTTTTTGAGAAAAGGACAACACAAACCATTCGCATTCAGTTAGTTATACTTGAAAAAGCAGTCAAAATATATCACTTTCAAGGCAAAAGGTTTATTACTTGCCTTGTTAATATTCACAGCATTTAGTGCTAAGGAATGGCATATTGTGGTCGAACACAATCGGGCTGAACTTGAAATATGTGATACAAAAGCGGGTGATTTGCATTTACACGACGCTGACCATTTGCAACATGCTTGTTCACTTTGTGATTTTACTTTCTCCTTTTTTGAACTCCAATTATCTTCTTTTCATTTAGATAAACTTTCTACTGTTTTTGTTAAAAGCCAATTTGCTTTTATCTCTTTTATCCTTTCCCGTTCTTATTTTTTCCAATCTCTTCGTGCGCCACCTTGTTTGGTTTTGGGTTAATTGTTATGGGTTATCAGTCGGGACTTTAGTCCTTGCTTTTACCTTGTTATATTGCTAAAACTAAGCGAAAATTGCTTTTATACTGAGGGGTATAACAGCATTTAAGTCCTATACGTTTTTTTGTCATTCTGAACGAAGTGAAAGAATCCGTATAGTATTTTCATACGGATTCTTTCACTTCGTTCAGAATGACAAAAAAACGTATAGGACTAAACATGTACTTGTATTCCATTAAAAACGAGACAATAAGCCTATTGGCTATCAAAAAAATATAAAAATGAAACAGACATTCTTATCAATCATAGCTATCTTTTTTATTATAAATCAAAGTATAATAGCTCAAAATAAAATCACAGGTTCGGTAAAAGATGAGGAAACGAAAGAAGGCTTGATAGAATCCACCGTCTATATCACCGACTTAAAAATGGGTACAACGACCGACAACAATGGTCATTTTACTTTTGACAATGTGCCGAATGGCAATTACTTATTTGAAGTCAAATACATTGGTTATAAAAATCATATTGAACGTGTAAAAATTGATAAAAACACGACGCTCGATTTCATGTTAAGTTCAGCTGTTTCAGAGCTGAACGCAGTCGTTGTCACGGCTGTAACGCACTCTACGGAGTTAAAACTTAGCCCTTTGGTCATTAAAGCTGTTGATAAAAATGCTTTAAACCAAAACGCATCTACGAACTTAATTGATGGTTTGAAAAACGTGCCAGGTGTCAATCAAATAACATCAGGTGCAGCGATTTCTAAGCCAATGATTCGTGGTTTAGGCTACAATCGGGTCATTACTTTGTACGATGGCATTCGTCAAGAAGGGCAACAATGGGGCGACGAACACGGCATTGAGATTGATGAATACGCCATTGATAAAATCGAAATCGTCAAAGGTCCGGGCAGTTTGATGTATGGTTCTGATGGTATTGCGGGCGTTTTGAATTTTATTTCTCCTAAATCGCCACAACCGGAATCCATAAAAACGCAGTTTGTGTCCAATTATCAAACAAATAACAACCTTTTTGGCTATTCATTGTCCAATGCGGGTAATATAAAAGATATACAATGGTTGGCTCGTGTCAGCCAAAAAGGAGCGGGAAATTATCAAAATGCCTACGACAGCAAGGTTTATAATTCAGGATTCAAGGAAATTGATGGTGGTTTGTTTGTGGGTGTTTCCAAAAATTGGGGTTATACGCACTTGACATTCAATACTTTTAATTCAAAACTCGGTATTACTGAGGGGGTAAGAGACAGTCTCGGTCACTTCACTTTTGCGATGCCAGATGGCAATGGGGGAACAAAAGACGTAACAGCAACAGAATCCGACTTGAAAGGTAAAACCATCTCCCCTCTGGGGTCGGGGGTCGGTTTCCCTCATCAAGTCATTAATCATCAAAGAATTATTTCTAATAATTATTTTGTACTCAACAAAGGAACGCTGAACGTGGATTTGGGTTTCCAAAACAACAAACGCCGTGAATATGGCGATGTTTTAAACCCCGATAATACGGCTTTGTATTTCGATTTATCTACATTCAATTACAGCGCACGGTACAATATTGAAGACATTCACGGTTGGGAATTGGCATTTGGCGCAAGCGGTATGCAGCAAAAGAATGTGAATAAAGGTTTAGAATTTTTAATACCCAATTACAGCCTTTTTGATGTCGGTGGATTTGCTTTTGCTGAAAAACATTTTGATAAAAAACTAACCCTTGCTGCGGGTTTACGCCTTGACAATAGGCATATCAAAGGACAAGAACTCATTTTAGACAGTTTAGAAAGACCGACAACCGTTAAAAATAGTACGACTGAATTGAAGTTTCCTGCCTTTCAAAAAGATTACAGCAGTTATACAGGTAGCTTAGGTTTGTCGTATCAAATCAGTAAAAATCAAACTTTAAAATTCAATCTCTCACAAGGCTTTCGTGCGCCCAATATTGCAGAAATCGGTTCAAATGGCGTACATGAAGGCACTTATAGATATGAATATGGCAATCCAGATTTAAAATCTGAAGTCAGTCGCCAAATAGATGTGGCGTATTTTTTAAACAGCGACCACGTGACATTTGAATTAACGCCTTTTGCCAATTTCATTTCTAACTATATTTTTTCTGAAAAACTGACAAGCGTTGCAGGCGGTGATTCAATACCAAATCCTTCCGATAATATACCCGCTTACAAGTTCACACAAGGCAATGCACGTCTTTTGGGCAGCGAAATATATATTGACATTCATCCGCATCCTTTGGATTGGTTGCATATCGAAAATTCGTTTTCCTTTGTTCAAGCCATTCAACAAAATCAGCCCGACAGCACCAAGTACTTGCCTTTTATTCCTAGTGCAAAATATCGAGGTGAATTGAAAGCACAATTTAAAAGTGTCGGTAAGTTGTTGAGTGATGTTTATGTCAAATTTGCTATTGACCATTATTTAGCACAATATCGGATTTACGCTGCTTTCGGTACTGAAACGGGTACACCTGCTTATACTTTATTGAGTGCAGGTATAGGCGGCAACATAAAAGCCTTTAAAAGCAAAGACTTTATGAGCCTTTTCATCAGTGCTGAAAACTTAGGTGATGTCGCTTATCAAAGCCATTTGAGCCGGCTCAAATACGCACCTGAGAATTTAGCGACGGGT
Source organism: Saprospiraceae bacterium (assembly GCA_043772905.1). GTDB lineage: Bacteria > Bacteroidota > Bacteroidia > Chitinophagales > Saprospiraceae > JAAFJT01. The sequence goes on from JAYVFS010000179.1 coordinate 35,365, forward strand.
AGAGTAGGGGTTTTCAATCAAGGAAGGAATGTGAGTGTGAAAGCGGTTTTTAATTTTTGATGGGGAATAACAATAAAGCCTACTTTCCTTGTTGGAAAGTAGGCTTTTAAAAATTTAACAGCAGGTTTAGAGGATTTTTCAAGAAAGTGAGAGAAGATATGAACACAATTTAAAGTGAACGGTTGCATCTACGCATACCGCCGCCTGTTGGGGTTTTGTGTGTGGGCTTTTAGGCGGCGGTTGGGCAGGGTAGGTAAGCCGCTCACGCGGCTTTTCCCCCCAAAGAACTGTACGTGAAACTTTCGCTTCATACAGCTCAAACGCTTTGCACGCTCC
>JAYVFS010000180.1:0-84724 GCA_043772905.1 Saprospiraceae bacterium
AAAACTTTGATATTGACCGAAGTATCCCAAACGCAGTTAAAATTATCGCGTACTTGATAGGTATAGCTGGCAACACCTGCATTGCGCGGACGAGCCACTATGGAGTCTATCATAAAAGACGTAACAGTTGGGTTCGTCAACCATGTATGATTGACGATGACAGGTTTAAACGTCTCAATATTCGGATAAAGCCGTTTTTCAAAATCAATACCCCAATAAAAAATCCAACCATTGTCTTGTGGAAATTGGTCTTTGACAACGATTGACCACTCGCCGTTTAGCGGACAACCAATCAAATTACTGAGGGGGTCGTCGGTCGCATAGTTACCTGAAGGTAGATTGAAGGTCGCTGGGGTCGTATATGATCGCCAAGTCCGAGTGGCAAGCGGTGTCCATGAATATTCAAGCCCCGTTCCAGCAGGATTGAAGGCAGGGTTGCTAATATTTGCGCCAGCCGCATCATTTACATTGGGAAGACCTATATTAATGCGGTTTCGATTACGTGTAGCCACGTCATATTTATGCAGTATAACTTGTTGGCGACTGGGACATATCAATTTGATTTCTAAGTCTCTGGCATACGAGTGTTCCATATTGACAAAAACCCGTTTGAAATCATTGATATTTGACAACATTTGACCTGGACCAAAATCCGTAAAAAACACACTCGTTTTGTATTCTTTTGTACCATCATCAGGAATAAAAAGCTTTTCAGAACGCACTTGACCCAACTGGAAACTGTCCGTTTTTGTGGTCGTTGATACTTGATAGGTCGTATCAATTCTTTGACTTGTACCTCGCAAACTGATTTCCTGACCCGCACAAATTTGGCTGACGATTGAACCGAGACTAAACGTAGGCTTGGGTGCAATTCTGACACGTTGTTTAATATAGTTAATGTTTTTGCAGCCAATGGTATCTGTAACAGTCAATTTTACGACAAATCCACCTGATTGGGTATAAATATGATTCACATCTGGTCCATACGCCACAGGTGTTCCATCGCCAAAATTCCATTCAAATTTGCTTAATGTATCGGATTGGTGATAGGCAATATCATTTAAGTCATAAATTCCTTTTCCTTTAAAAGACACGCGGGTCACATTCGCACAAGCGTCTATCCAACCTGTATCGGCAGGAACAATGGCTGGTGTTGTGGCAACAATTTGCGTTTTGACGGTTTGACAAGAAGGGATACATAAAATCCGAGCCAACCAACCTGCCCCTTGACTTGTCGCATTCGAGCGAAAAGTGATGGTCATACAGCCGCTGCCATTACGTGCGGTGGTTTCGACAATCGCACTCGATTGACCAAAATCGGCAGCACAACCTAAGGACGGTGCTGCCGTTGTATTACCATCAAAAAAGCACAATTCATCACCTGCTTTAACGTCGAGTAGGTCAAAACCGAGTGAAATATTCTTTTTGCTCGGGTCATCAGAGCAAATGGTAATCGTAAAATTTTCATTTGCATTGTAGCCATTCAAGCTGCCGCCACTATCAAAAAAATTTGCTCCGCAAGTGTTTGTGTTGACTGTGGCATTGCGCATGATGATTTGTGCCGCTATGGGCGTCGTAAAAGCCCCGCAAAATAGCCCGAATGCCCAGATGATTTTTATAGTTTTCACGTACTTAGATTGGTTATGATTTAGACTCATTACTTTTTTCCCGTTTTTATGTTTGAAACCCCTAAATAATAGATGCTTTATTTTTTCAAACCGTTGTCTTTGGATAAATAGTCATTCAGCTTTTCGATGAATGCCCTACCAGAATAATAGACCAAATATTTACTCGTCCCCTTGATTTTATAAATGGTTTCAGCATAATAATCCCGTTTTAGAGATTGTTCTTGCTCTAATTTCAGGATATTGATATGCTCTAAATCTGCAATTTTTACTGAGGGGTAGTCTTCGTCAGCGTCTGATTTACTCAAAGACGTTTCAGAAATAAAGAAAGCATTGTCAAGATAAAAAGTCCATCTTTTTAGCAAAAACGCATCGTTTTGTGCCACATCGTCCACATGAGCCTTATCGTAGGCTGCATAAAGTCGCGGGTCAATAGACTTCGAAATAGGGGAGTTTTGTTGAGAAAAAACAACGAAGGGTAATAGAGTGATGGCGTAAGTGAGTAATCTTTTCATAGCCAGTAATTTTGTCAAAATATTCATTGAAGAGACGTCGGTAATTGGAAAAAATATTTTCAAGTATTGACAAATCTAAGTCTTTTTGGCAAACCTCGATGTGTTACACTTTACTTTTATATCTCAAAACGACATCATTAACATTTTATTTGTATTTGAATTTATTTTTTTGCCAAATAAAAAAAGGAGTTGTGCTGTTTTTCACGACTCCTTTTTTAGTTGCATTTTTAGTTTTTGCAAAAATCATACCCCTCAGTATATTTAGTGTATTTTTTTAAAATTTTTATTTTTATAGTGTATAATGCTTTTAAAATTAAAGCTTTATCTGACATACGTATCGAATACCTTTAAAGTATCCGATAAGTATGTCTCTTGTAAGTTACAGAGCCTCTTGTCACTGTTTCCATATATCAAAACTCTAAACCTTTATACAACTTTTTCAAAGGCAATCGCACATCAAAAAAGGTTAGTGGTATAACGTCATCTAATTCTGCATATATTTTATGCGCCCATTGTTTATCCTTACGACTGTAAACCGTTACTTCAACCTTTTCGGAATCCACTAAAAGATAGTATTGAACGGTTGACAATGTCCGATATTCTTTCAATTTATCTCCTTTGTCAACATGCTTTGTACCTTCTGAAAGGACTTCCACAACAAGGCTCGGAAACTGAATCATGCGTATATCAGGTTCTTTTTGGCAAGTCACGACGACATCAGGATACCGATACCTATTTTTGATATTGACAGCCATTTTTGCATTGAATATATAGGTGTCACAACCTTTGTTTTCAAATAAATCATCGAGTGCTCTAAAACAGTTTTGACTGATTTTGATGTTTGGTAATAGTTCTCCAGGCATAGCTATAAGTTTACCATCTACATACTCGTGACGAATTTCTGAATGTTTTTCAAACTCAAAATATTCCTCGACTGTGTAGATTTTTTGTTGTGGCTCTAATATAAGTGTTGCAGTCATGTTATTATGTGATTTTTATGAACAAATATAGGGTGTTTTTTTTCTTAAAACCGCAATTTTTTTATCAAAACCGCACTTTTATGCCTATTATACTGAGGGGGTCATTCCAACCCCCGCCGCTTCAACTCTTGATGCACCAAACCCAATTCTCTACCCACATCGCCTGTGACCGAAGTGTTTTCCTCCGCCCGCCTAACGAGGTAAGGCACGACATCTTTGACCGCACCATAGACCATATACTTCGCCACATTATAGCCTGCTGCTGCCAAATTGAAGGTAATATTGTCGCTCATACCATACAATTGACTAAACCAAAAATGCGGATGATTGTGCGGAATACCCATTTCCTCCATCAAATCAGCTAATAAAATCGAACTTTGGGCATTGTGTGTGGCGTTCATAACAGCAATTTGCTCATGGTGTTGAACGCAATAAACCAAGCCATCATTATACATTTTATCGGTCGCAACCTTGTCGGGATTGATAGGGGTAGGGTAGCCCATTTCCTCTGCACGGTTGCGCTCTTTTTGCATATAAGCACCGCGCACCAATTTAGCACCGAGTATAAAGTTTTTATCTTTAGCTAAGGCATGGGATTCTTTCAAAAACGCCAAACGGTCATGCCGATACATCTGGAAAGTATTGAAAACCACCGCTTTATCTCGATTATAACGTGCCATCATCATATTTGCCATGCGGTCAATGGCATCTTGAATCCAAGACTCTTCAGCATCAATGAGAACAGTTACCCCTTTTTCTCGTCCGGCATGACATATCGCATCGAGCCGTTTAGAAGCCGTAAAGTATTCATTCTCTTCATCATGCGTCAAGGGTGCATTTTGTTGAATTCGAGCCAATAAACCAAATCGGGCAATGCCCGTAATTTTGACACTGATGAAAGGAATATGTTTTGACCGCGACCCAAAGTCAATCGCATTCAAGTTTTCAACCATTGTGCGGTTAAAATCCTCTACGGTTTTACTGGCTTCGACACCATAATCGAGTAGGGTTTTTGAGCCAGAATGTGCCAAACGCTCAATGGTCGGAGACGCATTGAGCAGGGTTGTGCCGCCACAAAACTGTTCATAAATGGTCTTTTTTATCACTGTTTCAGCAAAAGGTAAGCCCAATTTGACGGATTTCATGGCTAATTTAGAACCCCAACTAACTAAAAAAGGCTTATTCATCATTTCGAATAGCCAAGCGGTTTTTTTAAGTTCCTTATCTGTTTTGTTGGAAAAGGCGATTTGCGTATTCGCAAAATCAAGTTCGTTTTTTTTAATATCCATTTTATTTGGTTAAAGTTTAAGATTGTTAGTAGGGGGTTAGATTTTCTCACATTGTTATTTTTCGGAGCAAATGTAAGTGTTATTCTTAAAAAAACGTCCAATCTGTGGTTTCCCTTAGGTTTTTAAGTAGAAATTGAGTTTAGACAAACAAAAGAGGTTGCATCAGTACATTTTGACACAACCTCTTCTGTTTCACCCCCTCAGTATAAAGCCTAATTTTTACGCTTTTTCAATATCTTCAACTGTATTTCCTTCTGTGATTTCTACGGGCATCAACTGTATGCGATAGCCCTTTTCAACATCTGCAACTGCGTCATAAAATTGCTCTTTTGTAAACAACCCCTCAGTCGTCCAGTAAATTTCTGTTATTTGAATCAATTGCTCTAAAGTTGGCAACGTATAACTTTTACTAAAACAAAAATCAAAGACCCGATTTAAGGCATATTTCATTCGATGCGACATTCTGATACCGATTTCAAATTGTACTTCCATCCTTTGAAATTGTGCAAACAGCTTTTCTTCTAACTTTTCTGCTTTAGTTTCTTGCCGTTGTTCCTCCTGGATCTTATAATAACCATCCCAAGGATGACCAAGGTTTCTTACGGAGTCTAAAAAGTCGGTAATGACTTTTCGCCGCCTTTCGTCGTTGTCCCTTTCTTTTTGATACTTTAACTTGTTTACAGCCTCCCTTTTATGGCGGGTATCCCATTGAATACTATTGATTAAACGGCTTCGGCGATAACTTCTTTGGCGTTCCTCTTCCTCTCGGATTTTTGCTAAACGAGCATCTTCGATTCGTTGCAATTTTGCCGCTTTTTCATCTAATTTTCGTTGCATTTTCGCCTCTCTTTCGGCTATTTTCCTTTGAATAGCAGCTTCTTTGGCATCTTTTTTTCTTTGAATTTCAGCCAGTTTTTCATCTTTTATACGTTGAATATAAGCCGCTTTTTCATCTTTTATGCGTTGTCTTTCCGCTATTTTTCTTTCTGCCGCTTCTTCTTTTTCTCGCTTTTTCCTATTGATTTCGTCGAGTTTGGCTTGTCGCTTACGCAATATTTCAGCTTGTTTTGTATCAAGTGGATCAACTTCTTTTAATATTTGACCTTTGAAACCATCGGGCAGTTTTGCTAAATTTGAGATAAAAACCTCACCCGTTTCGGACTCTATCATAAATTGACGTTCCAAACCCTCATCTTTTTTCTGCCGTTCTTTTCTCGTGACACCGACAAAGTGACTTTTCCAATCGTGTTCCCGATTTGGCAAGCCGTGTTCCCAGTAATTGTCCACAAAATCAAATAAAAGATAAGCTTTTTGGTCTTCCCATGGGCGAGAGGCACGACCGACCATTTGGAGATACAAAGACAGCGATTTCGTTTTTCGAGCAAGACCAACAATTTCTATACAAGGTATATTGTTGCCTTCTGTAGCAATTTCGCAGTTCGACAACACTTGAATCTCTTTGTTAACAAATTGCTCGAAAATGCTTTTTCTGTCCTTTGTCTTACCGTCCACATGACCGGCTCTGATACCGCGCCATTCAAAGGCTTCGACGAGTTTTTTAGAATGGTCAACCGAAGTGGCATAGAGCATCATCTGTTTCCCTTCGCCTTTTTCGATATAGGTATCCACAACAGACATAATTTGCCGCGTTTCACTCAACAGCTCAGACATTTCGGTTTCAGAATATTCACCTTTTACGACGTGTACTTGAGCGATTTGGTCATGGGTGTAGGTGGTCATAGCCCAAAGTTTGGCAGGAATCAAATTCCCCATTTTTTCTAATTGCGCAACGGGTAAACTCAGAACAAGTTCATCACATATATCCGTAAATCCTAAACCACTTAAACGATAAGGTGTGGCTGTCACCATCAAAAGTTTAGCACGCGCGTGGGCGGCATAGATGGTCAAATAAGTCTTTGCCAGACAGTGATGCCCTTCATCTGTAATAATCAAATCAGGGTCGAAATCCAAGGCATTGACATACGTGGCAATACTAGCAACTTGATGGTCAATGTCGTAATTTCTCTTCAAACCTGCTTTAATTGCCCCTGTTTCGATACCAAACAAGTCCATATATTCGCCAATGATGTTGTCAACCAGTTCGTCACGATGGGCAAGCGTCAAGGTTTTTAAACCATTTTCATGGTATGTTTTTACGATAGAAGCGATGGTTGCCGTTTTTCCGCTGCCCGTAGGGGATTGGTACATAATGGATCTGCACCCGCGTTCCCAAGCATTAAAGATGGCGTTTCTGCTTTCAATTTGGTAAGGACGCAGTCGGATGACGCGTTTTTCTTTCGGTTCTTCTAACCCCTCAGTGTCAATCCCTAAATTCAGATTTTCAGTCATCATAATACGATTGGTTTATAGTTATTCAAATGATTTTAGAATTTGAAATCTTGAAATTTCAATAGATACCCCTTCAGTATTTGTACCAAAAATTATGCCCACGTCCCATTTGCAGGGATTTTAATCATATATAAATGAAAGAATAACCATAAGGCATTGAATTTTTAACCATTAATCTGCTTTTTTAGTTTGCAAAAAGGTAAATAATTTTATGTTTTTTTTTATATATTTTTAAAAGCTGAATGAATTTTAATTTTTGACCCCCTCAGTATTTTACAACAAAAGCCGATGTTTTCATGTGAAACATCGGCTTTTGTTGTAATTAATTGATGAAAGTTACTTTTGTGTAATGTATATCTACTTTATTTGCTTATGCTCACCTGAATGAACAAACATTGTATTCCCAATTTCTTTTAAACTAAGCAGCGACTCTGCGCCTTGATGCTTCATAATCTCTGCACGGAAACCAACAATTGTCAAGTCAGCATCGCGTGATTTTTCACATATAATCTGATTCATCGTGCGGTCTTGCGGTTTTGAAATGACATTGATATTGTTTGGTGAAATCGGCAACTGCCCCGCGTCAATCAACATGGACAAACGGTTGCGTTCCTCCGCCAAACGGTCTTCGGGATAGACAGCAAAAATGGAAATTTTTCCGCCACGCCAATCTGAATGACCCAAAATGATGTACCCAAGTAAAATCATCAAACTCGCATTTTCGTAATCTTCGGAAGTCAACCAAATGTGTATGTCTTTTTTCAAACCGTAACCCCGTTCGGAAGTGCCCAAAATAGCGACATCATATTTCAAAGCTTTGATCAGTTTGAAATTTTCCTCAAACTCGGTCAAATGTTCTGGTTCATTTTTCGAAAATTCAAGCAGCAGCAAGTTGTTATCTGTCCCCGCAATGCCTGGCAATTGAATCACTTGCGCAATACTTTCCTGAAATGAAGGGCTGATGAGCGTATCCACATAGACTCTACTGTGGCTTGATTCTGCCATGACGACCAAGCGGTCGTGAATTTCGTCCGCCGTTTTGCCCGATTTTTTGGAGACGTAATCCGCAATGTGGTGAATGTACGTCCCGAAACCATATTTCTGCGATAGCCAACGAATGAGGTCAAACAGAGCTAATCGTTTGAAAGTGCTGTCGGTGAGTGCCACCGCCGAAGGTCGCCAACTGCTGATGTTTTCTTTTTCTGCTTTCTGCAAAAATATTTGAATACGGCGGCTAAATTGGAAAATAACGCCTTGAAAAATGGCTGCCATACTTTGTTTTTCAGGATTGAAATACCCAATGCCGAAATATAGAGCCACCATCATGCCTCCCGCAACAGTCGCATAAAGTGGGTTCATAAAAAACATCAAACCAAAACAAGCAATCGCACCAAACAAAGAAATGTACCATTTTGAGCGAAAACGCGGGCGAAAACGCGGGTCAGCTGCAAAATGATTGAGAAAAGAAATGAGGCATAACGAGCCATAAGTCACCATAAAAAAAATCGAAATAATTTCTGCAACAACGTCCAAAGCACCCAGTAAAATGAAAAATGCAGCTATCACAACCGTGACAATCGAAGCATTGAAAGGCTCATCAGAAGCTCCTTTTCCAGCAGAAAGCAAACCATTGACCTTTTGTGAAGGGAACATACTGTCGCGTGCGATTGCTTGCAAAGTACGTGGCGCAACCATAATAGAACCGAGTGCCGAAGAAATCGTTGCAGCCGCCAATCCCAAAGGAATTATCCACCAACCCTGCCATGCGATGTGGCTCATTTGCAATTGCGTGGTGTCCGCCAAGGCTTCTGGGCTTGCCGAAACGGCCAATTTCCATGCAATAAAAAGGTAAATAATCATACCTACAATGGTCGCCGAAAGTGTCCCAAGCGGCAGCGACCGACCAGGGTCTTTTAAATCGCCAGACAAACCCACGCCTGCTGTCATATACCGGTAAAAGCAGGGAAAATGATAGCAAAAACCGTAAAAAAACCATAAAAAACAACAGGGTCGCTTTTTTCAGTTTTTACAGGAGTGGGGCGAATAGTCGGATATTTTGAATCTGCGAAGCTTGAATCTGTTTCAGCAACGGGCATTAGAATGGTTTCAGGAGTAGATTTTTCTTTGACGAGGTCATAAACAGTTGTCGAAAATTCAAATTTATGCGTTTTGCTGTACTCCGTTTGCCCTAAGAAAAATGAAGCCAACGAAATGCCCAAAATAGCGACGACATAATAAAGCATTTTGACACCTAAATCCGCACCTTTTGTCAACATGATAAATGTCAAAAGTATCAATGCAGGGATGCCAATGGTTTGTTTTTGTTGGATAACCCACGCCAAGCCCGACGGCAAATGGAAGGTTGCTAAAATCCATTCAATCAAGGGTGAGAACGCTTCGGTGAACGCCATGATGTAAAAAGCGATGCTTATGGCTTGCGATAAATATAAGGCAATGCCAATCGTACTCCCAATCACCAAACCAAACGAGCGTGAAACGATGAAATATTCGTCGCCACCCTCCACTTTTTGGTTTGTGGCGATTTCAGCAATTGCCATAGCCGTTGGAACGGTGACGGCATGACCGATTAAAATAATCATGATCGTTCCTAAAAAACCAACCGAGCCGACTGCAAAGCCAAAACGTAGAAACATCACTGCTCCTAAAATTGTAGAAATAGCCGTAAAAAAAACGGGTAATGTCCCAAACTTTCGTTGTGATGTTTCGATGGATTGCATAAAAATACTTTTTTTGTTTTAACTGATTTTTTTTTAAGTTGTCACCCCCTCAGTATTGCTCCTTCTCATTCGGGAAATCTTTCGATTTCACATCCGCAACATAGTGACTGATAGCCCCTTTGACTTCATCAAACAGTTCGAGATAACGCCGTAAAAAACGTGGTTGAAACTCTTTGGTCAAACCCAATAAATCATGTAAAACCAAAACTTGTCCATCACAACCACCCCCTGCACCAATGCCAATGGTCGGAATTTCGACGCTTTGAGATACTTCTGTTGCCAATTTTGCGGGTATTTTTTCAAGCACCATACCGAAACAGCCGACTTCTTCAAGCAATTTGGCATCGCTGCGCAATCTGTTCGCTTCGTCTTCTTCTTTGGCACGAACGGCATAAGTCCCAAATTTATAGATGCTTTGCGGCACTAAACCCAAGTGACCCATGACAGGAATACCCGCTGACAAAATGCGGACAATGGATTCCTTGATCTCAATGCCACCTTCCATTTTGACCGCATGTGCGCCTGACTCCTTCATAATGCGGATAGCCGATTCGAGCGCAACCCTTGAATTGCCTTGATAAGAACCAAACGGCAAATCCACGACAACCAAAGCTCGTTTAACGCCGCGAATGACCGATGCCGCATGATAAATCATTTGGTCAAGTGTTATCGGCAAGGTCGTTTCATGCCCTGCCATCACATTTGAGGCAGAGTCACCGACCAAAATTACGTCAATACCCGCTTCATCAACGATGCGCGCCATCGAATAATCGTAAGCAGTCAACATGGCGATTTTTTCACCACTGGTTTTCATTTTGTGCAATGTATTGACAGTGACGCGTTTAATATCTGAATGAACTGACATAATTCAATAATGATGAATGATAAATGATGAAATATGAATGATGAAATATGAATGATGAAATATGAATGATGAATAGCCCTTAATTCATCATTCATATTTCATCATTCATCATTAATTTACAGTTTTTCCAAAAGGAAATTAGTCATTTTATTATACAAATGCACCCGCGCCATGCCGCCATAAATACCATGATTGCGGTTCGGATAAAAATAAGTATCAAACTGTTTATTGGCATCAATGAGCGCATTCGCCATTTCTACCGAGTTTTGAAAATGCACATTGTCGTCCGCCATGCCATGAATAAGCAAATAATTGCCTTTCAGCCTATCGGCAAAATTAACAGGCGAATTGTCTTTATAGCCCGCCGCATTTTCCTTTTCTGTTTGCATATAACGTTCCGTATAGACTGTATCGTACCATTTCCAATTCGTCACAGGCGCAACGGCAATAGCAGATTTGAAGACATCATTGCCCTTCAAAATACACAAACTCGACATATAACCGCCATAACTCCAGCCATAAATACCGATGCGTTTACCGTCCACATAAGACTGTTTTGCCAACCATTTTGCCGCTTCTATTTGGTCAATGGTCTCAAAATGCCCCAATTGTTTATAGGTTATTTTTCTAAAAGCCTCGCCACGCCCGCCTGTACCGCGTGGATCAACGCAGACAACGAGGTAGCCTTTTTGAACCAACATTTGATACCACCAATAATTATTGCCCATCCATTGGTCAACAACTTGCTGACTGCCCGGACCTGAATATTGGGTCATAAAAACAGGATACTGTTTTGTCGAATCAAAGCCTTGTGGACGCATCATCCAACCGTTCAATTCGACCCCCTCAGTAGTTTTGAACTTAAAGAACTCGGTACTACCTACTTCATGTTCAAATTGTTGACGACGTATAAGGGCATTCTCCTCAATCATTCTGACCACTTTACCCGTACCATTTTCGATAACGGCATAAGAAGGCGGCTCATTCACTTTTGAATTTGTCAAAACATAATAATCGTAGGTACTGCTCCATTCCGCATCGTTTACACCCCGACCACCTGACAGAAAACGGTCGTCCGAACCATCAGTTTTGACGGCATAAACACCTTTACGCATAGGCGATTCTTTGGATGCTTGGTACAAAACTTCGCCACGTACTTCATCAACGCCGTAAATTTTGCGGACATCATAATCGCCTTTGGTCAATTGTTTGATGATTTTACCATCTTTTCCGTAATGATAAATTTGATTCCAACCGTCTTGTTCGCTTGATTTGATGAATGACCCATCTTTCAAAAACGTCATATCATCGTTCAATTCCACATCTACAAAAGTGGGGCGGGTTTCTTTCATCAAAAGGCTCGTTTTACCAGATTTGGCATCTGCCAATAGGAAATCAAGCTCATTTTGTAGGCGATTGAGCTTAAAAACGACGAGTTGGTTGTCCGGTGTCCATTTCAAACGCGGAAAATATTCCCCTGCACCTGTTTGCACTTGTCGGGTTCTGCATCTTTTGACATCATAAATCCAAACTGTTACAACAGAGTTCTTCTCTCCAACTTTTGGATATTTGAATTTATAAGGCTCTGGATAAACCTCATTTTTGAAATATTCCATATTAAATTCAGGAACATTGGTTTCATCAAAGCGCAAAAATGCAATTTTAGACCCATCAGGAGACCATTCAAAAGCTTGTGTAAACGAAAATTCCTCTTCATAAACCCAATCGCAAAAGCCGTTGATGATGCGGTTTTTAGCAGCATCTTTTGTCATTTGCGTTATTTTATTTTTGTTTAAATCCTTGACATACAAATTGTTATCGGAGGTAAAAGCAACATGAGACGCTTGTGGATTAAAAGTTGGATTGCTTTGTTTTGAAGAAGTAGAAAGTGGTTGTGCCGTCTTTCCATCCCACACATTATAGTTTCCTTTCGATGAACGGCGGTAAATTTGTTCAGATTCAGTGGCAAACAAAATTTTGCTTTCGTCGGCACTGAATGCGTAATCGTCAAAAGGCGTTTTTGATTCGAAAATTGTTCCCACTTGTTTGCCCGTCGTGAGATCAAATTTGGCAATGACGTTGCCCATATTTGCCGAATAATGTTTGCCATCTTTCAAAAAATTGAAACCAGGCAGACCTTTGACCCGAAAAGTGCCTTTCTGCCAAATATCTTCAATGGTAATTTTCTTTTGAGCGAAAACAGATGTGAAACAAGACGTAAGTAAAATAATGAAAAGAATATTTTTCTTCATGTTTGGAAAAATTTGGTTGTTAGATTTAAATTATAAGGCGTAAAAATAGACAAATCCATAATATTTTGGCTGTTTGATTCCCCTTTTCCTGTTTATGGGAAATATAAATGGTTTTTTACAGGAATTATACTGAGGGGGGACTTTTCAAAAATATTTGACGAAATTTGCACCCTCAATATTTAAAATATGTCTTCCTCAAAACTTCGGTTCACATTTCTGGGCACAGGTACGTCGCAAGGTGTTCCCGTTATCGGCTGTACATGCGCTGTTTGCACATCAGATGACCCTCGTGACAATCGCTTGCGCACGTCGGGAATGGTTACTTTTCAAGGAAAAAATGTTGTTATTGACACAGGACCTGATTTTCGTCAGCAAATGCTCCGCGCAAATGTTGATGATGTTGCCGCCATCCTTTTCACCCACGACCACAACGACCATACGGCAGGTCTAGACGATGTAAGACCTTTGAATTTTAGGCATAAAAAACAAATGCCCGTTTATGCGACCCCCTCAGTACAACGTTCATTGATGGCTCGTTTTGGCTATGCATTTGGTGAAAACCCTTATCCAGGGGCACCTCGATTGGTGTTCGAGACGATTTCAAAAGCTCAAAATTTTAGGATTGTAGGCTTAGATATTCAACCAATTGAGGTTTGGCATGGCGACACATTACCCATTTTAGGTTTCCGTTTTGAAGACATAACTTATATAACTGATTGTAAATCAATACAATTAGAAGAATTAGAAAAAATAAAAGGTACTAAAACGCTCATTCTCAATGCCTTGCACCACAACGAACATCATTCACACTTAAACCTCAAAGAAGCTTTAGCAATGATAGAAAAGATACAACCAGAGCAAACCTTTTTAACGCATATCAGTCACTCTATGGGTCAATATGAAGACGTACAAAAAATACTGCCACAGAATGTCGCCTTAGCCTATGACGGGTTGGTTATTGGTTGATTAGGGATTGGTTACTGGTTTGAACCAATAACTAATAACCAATCCACCAATCCTTAATCAACCAATAAAAAAAGGGCAACCACGACTGCGGTCACCCCTCACACTATGAAACACTATAATTTTTCTTTATGTACGGTATAATTTTACTTATTAAACGACAAATCTAAGGTATTGGTTTCATACGGAAAAGTAAAAACGTTGTTTAGTAAGAAAATTTGGCGAAACAAAAATATACATATATTTTATAATTTCAAATTTTTTTTATAAAAATTTTACCATTCCACCATTCTTTTTCGATGAAGGCTTCGTTTTTACGATAAAAATTGACGGCGGGTGTATTCCAATCCAATACCTGCCACTTTGTTAGAAAACAATCTTTTTGTCGGGCAACTTCTAAAAAGGTGTCAAACAGCATCTGTCCGACCCCATATTGCCGATAACTTTCTGTAACAACGAAATCTTCGAGGTACAACATACGCCCACGCCAAGTTGAGTACGCCATATAATAAAGTATCATCCCTACAGTTTGCCCCCCTTCAGTTTTAACGGCTACATGCGACTCAAAAATGCCTGCTTCAAAATCACGTTTGTATTCTTCTATAGTCGCCGAATGTTGTTCGGGTGCTTTTTCATAAACGGCTAATTCTCGCACAAGGGCATGAACAGCAGGCATATCGTCAATAGTGGCAGGTCTGATTTGAATATTTTTCATTTTACTGAAAGATGTAATATTTTGGTTGTAATATTTATGTCAAACAAAAGGAGAGGTACAAAGGTTTTGTCCCTCTCCTTTTTTAATTTATTGTTTTTCAACAAGTTGCGTTAAAATGGTATTGTCAGAAACCAAACGTATGATATAAGTGCCATTTGTCAATGTATTCAAATCTAAACTTTGCCCCCCCTCAGTATGCGTCAGCTTTTTAGTCATCACTTCTTGTCCTTGAACATTGATAACTGAAACGTTTGCGGTTGAACCGATTTTATCAAACGATAAATTGACGATACCACTTGTCACGGAAGGATAAACCTTAAAAGCCGACTTCTGAATCGAGTTCACAGAAGAAGTTTTAGCAAGGCTGCCTGCCCAAGTTGTCGCTACGCGAATGCCATCCATTGTCAAAGTTGTACTATCTGCCGCAGTGCCCTGCCGTAGGAAGAAAGCGTTTAAATCCGACGCATCAGCACCTGCGCCAACACCCAATGTATTAACCGTGAAATTTGTAGGTTCTGTTAAAGTTGTTGAAGCTGAAGGATGCACATAAAATGCAACCGTATCATTGGTAGCGGCACTCAAATTGAAGCCATATTTCATCGTTACGAGATAGGTCGTATTTGCAGCGTAGTGCGTTTCTGCATACGTTGCGGCTTGTGTACCTCGACCTATGCCCAAATAACAGCCACCAATACTATCGCTTTTGATATAAAACCTTAAATTGTAAGTGGTGCCAGCTGTACCAGAGGTAAAGCCAGTAACATAGTTAGTTGTGTTGGTTGTCCCTGCTGCTTTTGCGACGGTTTTAACATTTATTAGAAAAGAAGCATAGACACTTCCCGAAGCAACGGTGGCACTAAAGTCCTTTTTGGCATCTTCGCCACTCGCAACCATATCAACAGCTTTGCCAATACCTGAATTGGCATAACCCGTTTTGACTAAGCCTGTTGCACCTGCAATCAAGCTGTTCGTTCCTGCACCGCTTGTTGCTATCCAACCATTTTTGGTCAAGGAATCTGTGTAGTTAAAATCCTCTGACAAAAGGACTTGTGCGTGTGTCGTCGCTGCGACAAAAAAACATAGGAGTAAAATAATGTTTTTCATAATGATTGAATTTTGGTGAAGAATATGAGTTAAAATATTGAAATACAAGGTTTTAAGCTTGTGTATTTTATGTTTACATTAATTCTTTTTCCATTTAATATTACAACCCGCACTGGGATATTGTTTTGACGACACTTCATCACCCCTCAGTATGGCATCAAGTACAGTCCGCAAATCCTCACCTGTTACAGGCAATTCATTTCGAGGTCTTGAACCGTCAATGCGACCACGATAAGCCAATTGCATCTTGCCATCAAAAACATAAAAATCGGGCGTACAAGCGGCATCATAAATTTTTGCGACTTCTTGTGTTTCGTCATACAGATAAGGAAAAGTGTACCCCTCAGAAGCGGCATGGATTTTCATGTTTTCAGGCGAATCTTGCGTATAATTAACTGCATCGTTTGAGCTAATGCCAATAAATGATACGCCTTTCGGTTGATAATCATGCGCTAAAGCCACTATGCCCGCATTGACATGTAAGACATAAGGGCAATGATTGCAAAGAAACATCATAACAGTTGCAACATTTGATTGTAGATCATTCAAGCTTAAAATCTGTTCACTGACTGTATCGGGTAAACTAAACGCAGGTGCTTTTGTGCCAAGCGGCAACATATTTGATTCTGTAAAAGCCATTACTTAATTATTTACAATAAATTGATTATCAATAACTTGTGGGACTATCCACTATCCATTATTATCTATCAACTACTTAATAATTTCTTTCTCTCCCATCAGTCATAAACCACGTAGGGGCTGCATCACTGGGGTCGCCATTATAATTAATTGTAATTTCTTCGCCAGCGGCTATGTTCCGAACAGCGAAAATTTCGATATAGAGTTCTTCAAATTCCATGAAATAATCGGCATTTGAAGGCGCAAAATGATTGTAAAGTGAGCCAAAACCGAGTGCGAGGGCACATTGTTTTTGGTCGTCGCCCCATAGAAAATAGTAATCATAAAGCGTTATCGTATCCAAAACAGCCATTTCTCCTTCTTTCATGACGATGACTGGACAAACCTCAATCATATCGCCTTTTTTGATAGGCGCACCTGTGAAAACGCCGCGCCCGCCCAATGAACTTTGCGCAATATATAGCGTTGGGTTTCTCATTTATTTATCGTTTTGTTCAACACCTTCTTCTTCTTGTCTCTGAATTTCTTCATTACTGAGGGGGGCTTTTTGTTCTTTCAAAAGTTTACCCGATTCATCAAATTCAAGGTTGATGTAATCTGTACTTGTTTCTAATTCAATTTGATATGTGCGTTTACTACCTGTTTCGATACGCATAATTACGGCTGCTGCGGCATTTTGATATATTGTATTCAAAACCTGTTGTACCGCTTTTGGCAACGCCGTTTGTTCGATAAAAGTGGAAGTGTATTGATATATGCCTTTTGTATCGTAAAACGCTTTATTTTCAAGTTCTCCATCATAAAAAAGAGCAGCGAAACCTATGTCCAAAGTATCCCACACAACATCTTCAGCCTTAGGATATTTTTTTGCAAAGTCTTCATGAAAGTTTGAAATTGGTAGCCCACTTACAGTGTTTGAAGTATCAGGCTGATTTTTACAAGCTAAAAAGCAAGTAGTTATTAGGAGAATCAAGAGATAGCGTTGCATAGTAAATGAATTTTATATCGGCAAAAATAGTTTTAAATAAGCAAAAAGCAAAATGTAATTGGCAAAATGCAATAAGCAAGGGACAAAAAGCAAAAAGCAAGGTGCAAAGGGCAAAAGCAAGGTGCAAAAGGCAAAGGGCAAAACTGATTTACAGCCTTGCCCTTTGCCTTTGCATCTTGCTTTTTGCCCTTTGCTTTTTATCATTCGTTTCCGAAGAACTCTTTTTGCAATGCCGCCGTTTCCTCCGCAGGGTCGGTAGATGCAGAATCATCTTCAACACGACGACGAGCCGAAGGGTCAGCTACAGCATGATTAGCCGTATTAGGAATCGGTCGAGCGTTTTTAGCTTCCACACTTTTGGTGGCATGCGGTACGAGTTTGAGCCGTTCTTTGCTTATGAGTAGCCCAGTCATCGTACAGATGCCATAAGTTTTATTTTGGATACGGATAATCGCGTTTTCAAGGTTGCGCATGAATTGTTGTTGACGGGACAACATATTATTCAGCATTTCCATTTCAGTATGACTTGAACTTTCGTCCGTCCAGTCGCCACTTTGTTGATTCGCACTATTTTCGTTGATTTCAAGCATTTGTTCACGTAAAAACTGTATTTCCTTACGAGCAGCAGCAAGTTTATCATCAATAAGCACTTTAAATTCGTGCAAGTCTTCATCTGAATATCGAGCAGTAAGTGTAGCCATTTTTATTGCATTTTGGAAAAGGTTAAAGAATATTTTTTCAGATTTAAAGCATTTTGGCAAATAACCGTGCCAATCGGAGGCTTAAGAATCGGTATGTGTGCAGATTTGTTGTGTAATTCTACTTAACTAGTAATTTTCTGTATCGTAGCTATTACAAATTTTTGTTATAAAAAACCTATAAATATTGAGTTTTTTGTTAGTGTTAAAACATTGATTTTGAAATGTTTTTTTTTGAATAACAAAAATATCATTGTTTCACCATAGTAACAAATTAATTCATTAAAAATGGGATAAATTACCCTTTTTGAATTATAATAATTGGCATTGCCGAATTTGCCGAATTTTATAATGGGCGCAAAACTATATTCTTTCTTGAATATAATGATATTATTTTTAAAAATTTACCGTAAATTAACTTTAATAACCAGAATAACTCGCTCAATGACTACTTTTGCAGCGATTTCATCACTCAAAAATCACATATAGATATGTCTGTTCTAACCAAATCAGAAACTATTTCAACCGATTTTTTAAGAAAATTAGGTTTAAAACAATCCAATCATGGTACTTCTACGGGCTTGAATACTGAGGGGGGGCGCAAGTCCATCAAAAGTTATTCGCCTGTTGACGGTGCGCTCATCGGCAGTGTCAGTGTGACTTCACGCGAACAATATGATGCTGTTATAGCGTCTGCAAACGCTGCTTTTAAGGTGTGGCGTGACGTTCCTGCACCTAAACGGGGTGAAATTGTCCGTCAATTCGGCGATGAATTGCGCAAACATAAAGACGCTTTAGGTCGTCTTGTCAGCTACGAAATGGGTAAAAGCCTTCAAGAAGGCTGGGGCGAAGTGCAAGAAATGATTGACATCTGCGATTTCGCGGTCGGGTTGAGCCGTCAACTCTATGGCTTGACGATGCACTCCGAGCGTCCACACCATCGTATGTACGAACAATGGCATCCGTTGGGCATCGTAGGCGTGATTTCAGCCTTCAATTTCCCTGTGGCGGTTTGGTCGTGGAATGCCGCGCTCGCGTGGGTTTGTGGCAATGTCACCGTTTGGAAAGCGTCTGAAAAGACCCCCCTCAGTAGCATTGCTTGTCAGAACATATTGCAGAAGGTTTTGAAAGCCAACGACGTTCCCGAAGGCGTTTCGTGCATCATCAACGGTGATTATAAAGTCGGTGAATTTATGACAAAAGACCCTCATGTTGCCCTTGTTTCAGCAACAGGTTCTACGCGGATGGGTAAAATCGTGAATGCAACAGTTGCCGCACGTCTTGGCAAAACGATTTTGGAATTGGGTGGCAACAACGCCATCATCATCGCACCTTCTGCGGATTTAGATATGATTATTCCCGCAACTGTTTTCGGTGCAGTCGGTACGGCAGGTCAACGTTGTACGTCAACACGTCGTTTGATTATCCATGAAAGCATCTACGAAAACGTCAAAAATCGCTTGGCGAAAGCCTATACGCAGTTAAAAATCGGTAATCCGTTGGACACAGCTAACCATGTTGGACCACTCATTGACCATGCAGCCGTTGAAGGTTATTTGTCTGCTATTGAAAAAGTGAAAGCGACAGGCGGCAATTTTGTTGTCGAAGGCGGCATCATAAAGGGTTTTGAGTCGGGTTGTTACGTCAAGCCGTGTATTGCAGAAGTACAAAATGATTGGGCTATTGTACAACACGAAACGTTTGCACCTGTATTATACATCATGAAATATGCGAATCTTGAAGAAGCGATTGCCTTGCAAAATGGAGTGCCTCAAGGCTTAAGCTCTGCTATTATGACCGATAGTATGCGTGAAGCTGAAAAATTCCTAAGCGTTACTGGCTCTGATTGTGGCATTGCGAATGTCAATATCGGCACTTCAGGTGCAGAAATTGGTGGTGCTTTTGGCGGCGAAAAAGAGACAGGCGGTGGACGTGAGTCGGGAAGCGATGCTTGGAAAGCGTATATGCGTCGTCAAACGAATACGATTAATTACGGTCGCCAATTGCCTATGGCACAAGGGATTACGTTCGATTTGTAAGAATAAGTGCATAAAAAAGGCGGATTCATCAGCGAATCCGCCTTTTTTATGCCAAATACTGAGGGGGTATATTTAAGCGGCAATCGGCAAATTCATATTTACGCCCACTTTTTCAAGTAGTTCAAACAACTCAATTGTGAAACGAGTTTTGAGTTCTTCAAAATTAGCAATAGCGGTGGCATCTTTATCTTCTCTTAGACGGTGCCTTTTGATAGATGCTTCGGCACGTCCAATCAAATCGAGGGTTTGGATAATGCGAATCTGTATTTCGTCATGAATTTCCATATTTTAAAAATTTATGGTGATAAAACCTTTATTCGATTTTTGCCCTCTGACCCTTGAAAATAGATGCAACCATTCTATTCTATCAGATTGCGAATGTACAAAATTACGATGATTTTCCGAATAATTGCAAACATGATAAACATCAAGTGTTGGGTAAAATGCTTTTTTCAATTTTGCTAATTGCTTTTCTTGCTTTTGATATATGTCATTTGGAATAAAGCTAACCACATCTATATCATTCGGCTTTTCTTTAAGTGTTGCAAAACTGCCATCTACCCATTGTTCAAAAGGTAGGTTTATCAGCATTTTGAGTTCGTCTAAATAAAGTCGGTATTGTTCGAATTGTTTGTGGCGGTGCAAATTGAAAACAAAGTGCTGTTCTAAATCGGTTAAATCCATTTGGATAGGCTTTCCCGAAGGAAGATTGCCTTTTGAATCAAATGCTATCATTATGTTTTCTCAAAGTTATGATTAGATATCTTTTACATTATCAATTTTACGGAGTCTTATTTTGCAAAAATATTACCTTTTTTAAATAAAACAATATCTCAAATTTCATTTTTACATACAATTATAAAGCTATTTAAACCCATAAAAAAAGCGGATTCAGTGATGAATCTGCTTTTTTTATGCCAATTACTGAGGGGGATATTTAACGACTAACGGCAAATTCATCATTCATCATTCATCATTCATCATTTTCTTCTCATCTTTCATCAACCAAAAATAAACAGGAATACCCAACAAAACGATGCCCAAACCGGGCCATGTGTATAACGGTTTATAAATCAACAAAGGAATTGCCATCAGAATAGTGATGCCCAAATATAAAGCGGGTACAAAAGGATAGCCAAAAGTGCGGTAAGGTCGTTCGGCATTGGGGTGTTTTTTGCGCAAAACAAAAACGGCTAAAACCGCTAAACCGTAAAAAAGGAGAATCGCAAATGTAACATAGTCCAATATATCGCCATATTTTCCGCTTAAACACAACAGACACGTCCAAATGCATTGCGCCCACAATGACTTTCCAGGTACGCCCGCATCGTTGAGTTCGCCACTCGATTTGAAGAATAATTTGTCTTGTGCCATCGTATAAAAAACGCGAGAAGACGCTAAAATCAAACCGTTATTGCAACCAAAAGTCGAAATCATCACCAAAATCGCTATCAAAGCAGTGCCAAAACTACCGAAAATACTTTTTGCAGCTTCAACACCGACACGGTCTGATTCGGCAAAAGCGATGCCTTCAACAGGTAAAACGCGTAAAAAAATGAAGTTGGTGAGTATATAAATGGCGATGACTGCCGTCACACCAATGAACAAACTCAAACCGATATTGCGCGCAGGGTTTTTGATTTCACCTGCAATAAAAGTGATATTGTCCCATGCGAAACTGGCAAAAACAGAGCCCACGCTGGCAATCGCAATCGCTGAAATCATTGCCCAGGTGCCTGTTATAGGCGTTTTTACTAATACACCATTGTCCATTTTCAGGCTTTGCAAAGTCCAAGCATCTTGCCAATTGATTTGCCAAAAATTGGTGTCTTTGGCAACCATAAAACCAAAAAGTATCAATAAAGCCAAGCCGCCAATTTTAGCTAGCGTGAAAACCAATTGTACCCATCGCCCATTTTGGACACCTAGCACATTGATATACGTGAGAAAAATAATCATCGCAATGGAATTCAATTGTGCGGCACTGACTTTAAATGCGCTGTTGGCATCGCCAATCAAATAGTTTTTTTCACCTAAAAAAGGAAAAAGGTAGGCAGCAAATTTCCCAAAAGCCACACCAACTGCCGCAATTGTACCTGTCGCAATGACCGCAAACAATGCCCAACCGTATAAAAAAGCAATGAGTGGTCCAAAAGCCTCACGTAAATAGACGTATAAGCCGCCTGCCTTTGGGTACATGCCCGACAATTCGCCATAACTCAATGCGGCTGAAATCATCATAACACCGGTCAATGCCCACACCAAAATCAACAAGCCGGCACTCCCCACATTGCGTGTGATGTCTGCACTAACAATAAAAATACCGCTACCAATCATGGAACCCATAACTATCATGGTGGCATCTAACAAACCCAATGAACGACGAAATTCAGCCATAAAAAGTGAGATTTAGGAAATTTTATGAGGGGTGAAATTAACTAAATTGTGGGCGAATGATAATTTTTGACAAGAGTTAAATAAAATCAATTGAAATTGACAGATTTGCAGATTGAAACATAATTTCTACGTTTTTGTCTTTTCAAAACCACATGTTAAAAAAATGAATAGTTTTTATGATTGTATTATAGTCGGCGGCGGCTCGATGGGTTCAGCAACGGCTTATCATTTGGCAAAAAAAGGTCAAAAAGTATTGCTTTTGGAACAATTTGATTTCATTCATGACAAAGGCGCACATGGTGGGCAAACCCGATTGATTCGCAAAGCTTATTTTGAACATCCCGATTATGTACCGTTATTGCTTCGTGCTTATCAAAATTGGGCAGATTTGGTGAGCGAAACGCAGGAAAAAGTCTATTTTGAAACAGGTATTCTCTATTTTGGTGAACAAGACGATGCTTTATTGAATAATATTAAAAATTCCGCAAAACTGCATGACTTGAACTTAGAGACTTGGAATATGCCGATTGCTAAACAAAAATACCCGCAATTTGAAGCGATTCCAGACGATTGGGAGAGCCTTTTTGAACCTGAAGCAGGATTTTTATTGGTTGAGAAATGTGTGAAATTACATCTTCAACAGGCTTTAAAATGGGGTGCTACAC
Source organism: Saprospiraceae bacterium (assembly GCA_043772905.1). Lineage (GTDB taxonomy): Bacteria > Bacteroidota > Bacteroidia > Chitinophagales > Saprospiraceae > JAAFJT01. The sequence goes on from JAYVFS010000180.1 coordinate 22,822, forward strand.
TAAAAGCAAGAGAAAAAGTGATGAATTGGAGAGAAAATACTGAGGGGGTAGAAGTGACAACTGATAAACATAAATACCATGCAAAAAAGCTCATTTTCACAGCTGGTGCATGGACAGATAAATTGTTACAAGACTTAAATGTGCCATTAATAGTCACTCGGCAGATTTCAGGGTGGGTAAAACCCCAAAATTGGGCAGATTTTACACTCGATAAATTTGTTTGTTGGGGCATAAATGACAAAGAAAAAGGGCTGTTTTATGGTATGCCGATTTTGAACAACGAAGATACGAGTGGACCTATCGGTTTAAAATTGGGTTGTCATCACCATGGTCATGTCGTCAATCCTGATGATGTGGACAGAAATATTTATGAAGAAGACGAAAGAACTTTTCGCCAAGGTCTCGAAAAATATTTGCCCTCTGCAAATGGCGACATTTTAGCCATAAAAACGTGTCTTTACACCAATACACCCGACGAGAACTTCATTATTGACCATCATCCCAAGCATAAAAACGTGATTTTAGCTTGTGGTTTTAGTGGACATGGCTTTAAATTCGCCTCAGTGGTTGGCGAAATTCTATCTGATTTAGCCATCAGTGGGCAAACAGAACAACCCATTGGGTTTTTGAGTTTGAAACGATTTGCTGGCATTAATTATGAAACCACAGATTGGACTGATACGACGAATTTTCACTGATTTTTCTTGAAATCAGTATGAAAATCAGTGAAAATCAGTCGTATCACTCCAATCTGTGGTCAAAAAAAAACTAAGCCATCACATGCCCCAAAAGACTTTCAAACATCAAACGTCCGTCTGTGTTCCCCAATTCTATTTCCGCAGCCCGTTCAGGGTGCGGCATCATGCCAAAAACATTGCGTCCTTCATTACAAATACCTGCAATATCCAACATCGAACCGTTAGGGTTTGACCCCTCAGTAAAATTGCCTTCTGCATCGCAATATTTGAACAAAATTTGGTCATTCGTTACCAATTTTTGCAAAGTTGCATCGTCTGCATAATAACGACCTTCGGCATGAGCGATAGGGATTTTGAGTGCTTTTGTCAAGTCCAAATCAGCTGTCAAAGGCGAGTTGTTTGTCGTTGGTTTCAAAAAAACATTTTTGCAAATAAATTTTTGATTCACATTCCGAAGCAATGCACCTGGCAATAAATGAGCTTCGCATAAAATTTGAAAACCATTGCAAATGCCAAAAACAAAGCCGCCCGAATTGGCAAATTCGATAACAGCAGGCATGATAGGAGAGAAGCGGGCAATCGCACCGCAGCGTAAATAATCACCATAACTGAAACCGCCTGGCACGATGATACAATCCACATCGGGCAGAACAGTTTCTTTATGCCAAACCTTCACGACATCTTTACCCATAACATCGCCTAAGACGCGCACCGCATCGTCGTCGCAATTAGAACCTGGAAAAACGAGAACACCAAATTTCATGATTTTGATATTTAATATATTGATTGTCAATTTTTTATAAGAATACTGAGTAGTCAGTCAATCTAATAGTGTTGGGTAAGTATTTCGAGCTAAATGACGGAGAACGCACAATCTTAGGAAGATTTAAAATCTTCCTAAGATTATACCCGACACTATTAACTTGACTGACTACTGAGGGAGATATCGAACTTAATTTATGTGCATCAATTCTGTAAAAACTGCACATCCACCTTAACTGTATCAGAAGAACCCATCAGTTTTTGAATCGTAAAAATAGAATAACCCAAATGATTGTCGTAATGCAAACGTGTTTCTGCCTTTGTAGCAACCGTTTCATCGGCATTTAAAATATCAATTGTCATATCTACTTTTGACATAGGGTCATTAACGACAATGCTGCGTGTTTTCAGGTGGTCTTTCAAAGCATAATATTCTGAAATTGATCCATGATTGCCAAGCGGCGTTATTTTCACCATATAATTGTCAGACCAAGCTGGACGATTGATATCGGAAGCGATGAAAGGTGCGAGTTCTTCTTCAAAGTTCAAGTTTTCCAAAACTTTTTCCTCGCTTTTCCCATTCAGCGTCACCGTTTTTTTGACCTTTTTTACGTCTATTTTCAAACGCTCAATTTCCGTTTTGAAATAACCTTTGAGGTCAAAAAAGACTGTTTTTTGTCCTTTATACTGAGGGGTATCATTTTGGCAAGCGTTGAATAAAAATGATAAACAAATGATTACCAATGAAGTACGGCAAATGTTTTTGAGCACTAATTTTTCAAGACGCATTTTTTATTTTATTTTGAGGCTATTGATGGGGTGATTTTAAATCACCCCATCAATAATTGCCTATGTAATCAAGTTTTAACCTTCAATCAAAACGGCACCCGTCATTTCCGCCGAAGGCGCAACGCCGAGTAAGTGTAACAAAGTCGGTGCAACATCAGCTAAACGACCATTTTTTACAGTTTTGTCTTTTGCATTTTTTGATACATAAATACAAGGCACTGGATTCATGGAGTGCTGCGTATTTGGTGAACCATCATCGTTTATCATATAATCAGAGTTGCCATGGTCAGCAATGACTAAACAATCGTAATCATATTCTAAAGCTGTTTCGATGAGACGTTCTGTACATATTGAGACTATTTCAGCCGCTTTCATAGCTGCCGTGAAAACACCTGTGTGACCGACCATATCGGTATTGGCAAAATTCAAACAGATAAAATTGGGTTGATTTGCTTTGATTTCTGCTATAGTTTTGCCCGTTATTTCGTAGGCAGCCATTTCAGGTTTGATGTCATATGTCGCTACGTCTTTTGGGGAGTTACCCATAATTCGTTTTTCATGGGCAAAAGGCTCTTCGCGTCCACCACTTAAAAAGAACGTAACGTGTGGATATTTTTCGGTTTCAGAGACACGTAGCTGGGTCAAACCCGCATTTGTAATGACTTCACCTATTGTATTTGTCAAGTTGTCTTTCTCAAAAAGGACATGCACATTTTGATACGTTTCGTCGTAACGTGTCATCGTAACGTAATAGACATTGAGCTTTTTCATACCAAATTCAGGAAAGTCTTTTTGAGTCAAAACTTCACTGATTTCGCGCGGTCTGTCTGTTCTGTAATTGAAACAAATAACGACATCGCCGTCTTTGATAGAGCCCTCCGTATTCAAAATCATTGGATTCAAAAACTCATCCGTTATATCTGCATCATAGTTTTTTTGCATCGCTGAAGCAATATCTAAAACAGGTACGCCAACGCCATTGACCATTAAATCATAAGCCAATTTGACACGTTCCCAACGTTTGTCTCTATCCATCGCATAGTAGCGACCAATAACAGAAGCGAAGCTAAATGATTGATTGCCAATGTGTTCAGTGATATTTTGAATATAACTCAAACCACTTTTAGGGTCGCAGTCACGACCATCGGTGAAGGCGTGAATGTAGCCACGACACCCCTCCGTAGCAGCAATGTCCAACAAGGCTTTGAGGTGCGATGTATGGCTGTGAACGCCACCATCACTGACCAAACCTATGAAATGAACAGGTTTGTCATTTGCTTTTGCATAAGCAAGAGCTTTCAAAAGGTTCTCATTTTGAGCCAATTCATTGAGGCGAATGGTGCGATTGATGCGGGTCAACTGTTGATAAACGACGCGACCTGCGCCAATATTCATGTGTCCGACTTCGGAATTGCCCATTTGTCCTTCTGGTAAACCGACATCTTCGCCATAAGTAACGAGTTCAGAACTGGGATAATTGACATAAAGAGAGTCAATAAATGGTGTGTGTGCAAGGGTGATTGCATCGGCTTTACGTTTCAAGCCGTGTCCCCAACCGTCGAGGATGATAAGAAAAGCGCGTTGTGATTTCATGCCGCAAAGGTAGTTTTACGATTTGAGTTGACCGCTTTGTAGGCTTAGGTTTTTTATGAAAATTAAAAAAAAGTATTCTTTTTGCTCAAATTTTAAAATTTATTCCGTTCAAACTTAAATAAATCTTTAATCGTTTTACCTTTGCGGCATTATTTTTTCATTTGAAAAATTTCCCTCTTTAATAAATCACTCGAAGTTAAATCATTCGATTCGAAAACGACAATCATGGATCTTAAGAAAGTATTCAACGAAAAGGGCGAAGCACTTAGCCCAATTTTGCCGCAAGGCATGAAAAATTATTTAATTGATATTGACGGAACTGTCTGTGACGACGTGCCTAACGAAGAGCCTGAGCGTATGGGAACGGTTTTACCATATCCTGATGCACTCAAAATCTTGAACAAATGGTATGAAGAAGGTCATGTTATCTTCTTTTTTACGTCTCGTACAGAAGAACACCGCGAAGTGACAGAGGCTTGGTTGGCTCGTCATGACTTCAAATATCATGGCATTTTGTTTGGCAAACCACGTGGTGGCAACTACCATTGGATTGATAACCACATTGTAAAAGCGACTCGTTTCAGAGGCAAATTCACGGATTTAGTAGTCAAACAACATGAAATCGAAGTGTTTCACGACTAATTTCTTTGAAAAATGAGTTATAAAAAATGCCAAGCGTTGTGACGTTTGGCATTTTTCGTTTTTAACAGATGTAAATTTTTAAGAAACGATATCTGTCTTCTGTATCGTTGATTGCAACTTCTGCACCACCAAATCAGCTATTCGCCGTGTCAATTCCGCTTCATTTTCAGCAAAAAAAGCGAATTCAGAAGCCGTAAAGTGACCAATGATGGTGCCAATAAGTCGATTTTTGAGTTTCAAATCAGACTTGACATTATGGGCGATGAACTCAACTTGAAGGTGGTAGTGGGTTGTTGGGGAAATGTTTTTCTTTTGTTTTGCCAAGTAATGGTTCCAAATCAGTAGCATTAGGTCGTGTTGCATTTTCAGAATAGGGCGCAGCGTTGCATTCTGAAATGACTCCAGTGTTGGTTGTTTTTCTGCTGCCAAATTGGATGAAGGCAGATTCAGATTCAATTGTGGACGGATTGATAAGAGATTTTGATCGTGCATGACCATTAAACACTTTTTTATCGTTTTGGTTGCCCCCCTCAGTATCATTCAGATTTGCCGTGTCTAAAAGGTCAGATTGAACAGACCCAAAAGTTGGCGATACTTCTTTAATTTTCTTTGCAACCGTATCTGGCAAGGTGAAATAAAAAATTGTTCCTTTTTCTTTTTCCGATTCAATCCAAATACGCCCGCCATAAGTAGAAACGATTCGTTGACAAAATGCCAAACCAATACCTGAACCCTCATATTGAGCAGAAGAATGTAAGCGACGGAACATGCCAAAAACCTGTTCTCTATACTGAGGGAGTATCCCAATACCGTTGTCTGAAACGCTGAAAACCAAATCGCTTCGGCGCCATTCAGAACCTATCGTAACAGTTGGTTTTTCACTTTCATTGTATTTCAAACCATTATTAATCAAATTTTGAAAAAGTTGAACAATCAACGAGGAATGCCCCCTCAGTATCGGTAGGTCTTTGGCAATAATGTTCGCCTTTTTCTCCGTAATAAAACTTTGTAGATTGCTTCTGACCAAAAGTAAAGCATCATTGAGATCAACAGGCAATGGATCGCCTATGTTTTTATCAATTTTTGAATAATTCAATAAATCTTCAATGAGTTTAGTGGATTGACGCACATTTGTGGTAATAAAATCGAAGTATTCCTTAGTCCGTTCATCGAGTTGGGGAGCCAACCGTTTTTTTAGCAATTGCGTAAACGAACCAATGTTCCGAATAGGCGCACGCAAGTCATGCGAAGCGATATGAGCAAAATCGGTCAATTCTTGATTACTTTTGACGAGTTTTTGAGCATATTCCGACAGTTGTGATTGCATCGTTTCAATCTGCCACGCTCTGTTATAGGCGTTTTCTTCAAGCAGTTTATGCTTCTCTTTCATCAAAGATTCATTCTGCTGTAACGATTCAATCATTTTCTTTTGAACATCATGTTTTTCAAGGCGCAAGATGCTAAAACGGTCAACAATTGCCATAAAAAACATGACGGTCTCTGCTGCAATACCCATATACATAATATTCCGAGTCCATAAATTACTGTCTAAAAGCCCCATATTGTAGATGGTAAATATCGTAACACTCATACTTAAACAAAGAACACCCGCAATAAAAAAACGGGCAACCCGATAGCCTTTTCGATAAACTTGAATACCTGTGAATATCAAAAACAGATTAAAAGGGAACGTAATGGCATAAACAGACAATATATTTAACTCATACAAACCAACAGCCGCCAAACCAATATTAATAACATAGACGACGAGGAAACAAATCAAACCTTTATCGAGTAGGGGTGTGTATAGTCTCGTTTTCAAAAAACTACGTGAAAAATAAATTCCAAATACACCCGCCAAGCCATGAAAATAAAAACCTATAACATTCCATTCAGGCGCATTAGGGTATAAATATTGCGATAAATAACCATCAAATCGTAAAATAGCACCTATAATAAAAATAGCATAACCAATATAATAACCATAAAAACTGTCTCGTAAACTGATAAAAAACATCAAATTGAATATAATGACGATGAAAACGATTCCTATAAAAATGCCATGTAACAAATCACTGGCATGGTACTCTTCAGAAAAAGCAAGGTTCGTACCGATACGTGTGCGAATGGACAGCGGAAATTGAGAGCGAATATTGAGATAATAAGTACACAATTGATCCTTTTTGCTATACAGCAGGAAAACATGACGATTGTTTTTTATGATTCTTTCGCTAAAAGGAAAATATTTCCCTAAACGTTGTGTCCGCACTAAACCTTCGGAATCAATCGAGTATAAATAGACGGAATCCGTTATGCCTGTACTCAGTTCAAGATAAATATCCCTTGTTATACTCTTTTCTACTTGAAATTTGACCCAAATATTGCGCGGGTTATTGCCTCCAAGTTTGAAAACATTTTGGGTCATTGGCTCAAAATCCGTATCTTTTTGAATGTCCACTAATTCCTTTTTCCAAGTCTTATCCTCTTTATAAGTCGTCAATTTTGCCATAGGTAACAGCGCATCACCATTGTTGATATACAAAGGCGCTTGTTGAGCATAAAATAAGGGTGAGCAAAAGCAGATTAGAATAATGGTTATAAGTTTTCGCATCAAAATGGTTATTTGATTTTCGTCAATGTATGTTACGCTTTATTGAATTTCAAATTCAAAAACTAAGTTTTGGAATTTAAACTTGACAATATTTTTACAAAATGCAAAGCTATGTGACTTATGCCTAAAATGCAATGTTATTAAATGGGTAAAATTGACATGCCAACAAAAATCAATCCATTTCCCAGTCCCAATTACTTGGATTTTTTTCTCGATAAGCGCGTTTGGTGGCAACGCGCAACTTTTGGCGTTCTAAGACCAGTTTGGCAAGAGCAATATTGGCTTCTTCTTTGTTCCCAGGCAATAATGCCTCATTGATTTTACGTTCTGATACATCGAGCCGATAGAGCAAACTCAACAAATAATCTAATTTGTGCTCAATCATATAATCAATGGCAGTAGCCAGATAGTCAAGCAATTCCGCCTCCGTCATCTCCTTTTCAGGGTTAGAAAGTTCAAAATCGCGCAAAATGAGCGCAGTTGTTTCACTATTAGCAGAAAAATCTGTCACGATATTTGTTTTAAATTAAAAAAAGTATGACGCAAAATTACGTTTTTTCGTCCAAAACATCGGCAATAAAATTTAGTGCCCCCTCAGTATCCCAAGTCATTTCGTAACTTGTGCCGTATTTTTAAGACACATTTTGGCGTTCTTACTGACAACATCTTATAATTACAAAATACTAAAAACCGACTTGTGAAGAATTTAATTCCTAAATATATACTTCAACAATTTAATAAAGAAGCAACCCATGGTACTTTCTTCGCAACAACCATGTTTGTTGACATCAGCGGTTTTACAGCATTAACAGAATCGCTCATGCGTCATGGTACTGAGGGGGCTGAAATTTTGTCTGAAATTCTGGATGCCATTTTTGCGCCCATGGTGGCACATGTTTATGCCAAAGGCGGCGAAATACCACACTTCGCTGGCGATGCTTTTACCGCTATTTTCAAAGGCAATCAAACAGAAAAAGTCACTGCCCTTGCCCACGAAATCCGTGATTCTTTCAAGGAAAAAGCGGCGTATGAAACGAAATTCGGTCATTTTGAGATGAATTTACGCATCGGGTTGTCGTTTGGCGAACTGTCTTGGGGTATCATTGGCGACCAACACAAAACCTTTTATTATAGAGGAAATGCCATTGACCAAGCGGCAGCAGCCCAACAAAAAGCCGCACCACAGGAGGTGGTAATGGACGATGATTTTACAAAAATGTTTTATACAAGCGAGCCATTTAACAACGCTGATTTTACCCCATTAAATGACTCACTAAGCCCTATTGATGAAAAGGCGTTAAGAGCTTTTTTGCCGCAATCTGTTGTCAATTTCAAGGGAAAAGGTGAATTTCGGGACGTTGCTTCCGTATTTATTTCATTCGACGATGTACTTTCAAAAGCAGATTTAGAAGCATATACAAATATTGTTTTAGCCCAACTTGACTCCTTTGGCGGCTACTTCAAGGAGCTTGATTTTGGTGATAAAGGTGGTTTAATGGTCGGCTTTTGGGGTGCACCCACTGCTTTTGAAAACAATTTGACGCGGGCACTCGAATGTATTTTAAGCATCCAGGATGCATTAGGTCATTTGCAAGTGCATCGTTTTTTCAAATTTCGAGCGGGCATCACGTCGGGTGTGGCTTATGCGGGCATCGTCGGCGGCATCGAACGTTGTCAGTACGCCGTTGTCGGAAGCCGTGTCAATTTAGCAGCGCGACTGGCTTTACAAGCGAATTGGAACGAAATCTTAGTTGATCAAAACGTTCTTCAAGCCAAATCTTTTGAATTTCAAGACAGAGGCAATTTGCATTATAAAGGCTTTACCGACAAAATTCCGACATACAAACTATTAAATAAAAAAACAGAGGAACGGCCCGTTTTTGTAGGCAAAATGGTGGGTCGTGATGCAGAATTGCAGCAACTCATCGAATTGACTTCGACCACTTTGACAAACAAAACGGCGAGTATCGCATACATTTGGGGCGAAGCGGGCATCGGAAAAAGCCGGTTGACTTATGAATTGAAACATGAAACAGATAAATTGTTAAAAGTTAACTGGGTGGTTTGTCAGAGCGACCAGATACTGCGTAAACCTTTCAATTCTTTTATTTATTTTTTAAAAACCTATTTCAAACAGTCTGTTGAGCAATTATCAGCCATAAATATTGCGGCTTTTGAGCTGGTTTTTAAAAATCTCGTACGAAGTCTGCCAGAGACCGCTTATACTGAGGGGGCTGAATTGATACGAACACGCTCTATTTTAGCAGCATTAGTCGGTCTAAATTATCCCGATTCGCTTTGGGAACAACTCGATGCTCGAGGTCGTTACGACAATACTTTTGCGGCAATCGAAAACCTTTTGCTTGCGCTTGCCCAAATCTGTCCGCTTGTCATTGAACTTGAAGATGCGCATTGGCTCGACGATGATTCGAACGCCTTACTCCAAAATTTCATTCGCCGTATTAGTCAAAAACCTATTTTGATGCTCAATACGATGCGCTATGACGATGAAGGTACTAAAATGGGCTTATTTCCATTAGAAATACTGAGTGGGGTACAATTGAAAACAATAGATATTGACCTAAATCTTTTGTCAAAAGAAGGTTTGAAACAACTCGCAGAAGTCAAACTACAAGGAGGTATTCACCCCGATTTTGCCCAAATGTTGTGGCGAACAACCAATGGTAATCCATTTTATATCGAACAAATATTAGCCTATTTTTCTGAAAACAATTTATTGCAAACCATTGACAATCAATGGACTGTAAAAGATACAACCATACGTATTTCGACATCTATTACAGCTATTTTGACAGCACGTATTGACCGTTTATCCACTATTCTGAAAGAAACGGTTAAAGCTGCAGCCGTCATCGGGCGCGAGTTCGAACTACCTGTTTTGTCCGAAGTTATATTACAACACGACGAATATATTAAGCGCAACGGCAACGCGCCACTTGTTCTCCGAGAGCAAGTACAAAGTGCTGAAAAAGGTCAAATTTGGCGTGCTATGAATGAATTGCGCTACATTTTTAGGCACTCTTTGCTCCGCGAAGCCGTCTATGATATGCAGTTGAAAACACGCCTTCGTGAGTTGCATTTTATGATTGCTAAAGCTATTGAAAAGGTTTATAAAGACAATATAGAACAACGTTTTGTTGACCTTGCTTTCCACTACGAACAAGCAGAAGTCAAATATAAAACGCTTGAATATTTGCAAAAAGCTGCCGATTTCGCCCGTCGAAACTATCAAAATCAACAAGCCCTTGACTTTTATGACCGTTTGTTGAAAAACATGGATAACGATACAGAACACGTCAGAATCTTAATAAAAAAAGGCGAAGTCCTACAACTCATCGGACGTTGGTACAACTCCGAAATTGCCTTCCACGAAGCCCTTTTCAAAGCCGCAGGAACAGGTGACATCAGCTTAAAAGGACGTACAAACAGTGCGCTTGGCACATTGTTAATGCTCAAAGGCAGCTACGAAGAAGCCCGTCCTTACCTTGAAAAAGCCGCTTCGTATTTCGAGCAAATAATTGACAATCAAGGTATTGCGAGAGCTTATGGCAATTTAGGTAATTTATATTTCCGACAAGGAGAATATGATATGGCAAAAGATTATTTTTCAAAAAGTATCCATATCAGCCGAGAAAATGGTTTGCGCTCGCCTGCACAAATTGTCTCTAATTTGGGTCTAATATTTATGAATCAAGGCGATTATACTGAGGGGGTCAAAATACAAAAAGAAGAATTGGATATTGCAGAAAAAAATAATGATTTGGCGGGTGCATCTACTTTATGGGTCAACTTAGGCATCGTCTATTTTGAGAAAGGTGATGACAATGCTGCCCTCCGTTGCTTTGAAAAAGGTTTAGAATTATGTCAACTTCTGGGTAATAAACAATTCATTTCCATCGCTTTAGGTTGCATTGGCAATGTTTGGCGTATCAAAGGTAATTTTGAAAAAGCCAATGAATATTTGACCGAAGACCTCAAAATGTGCATCGAATTAGGCGACAAACAAGGCATCGCTATTGCCCATGAGCTGATTGGTAAATTACATTCAACAAAAGGAGAATTTAAAGAAGCTTTGTACCATTTTGAAGAAAGTCTGAAAGGCTGCAATCAACTCAATTACCAAAAAGGTATTGCCAAAGCCTTACATGGTTTGAGCGAAACATTTTCCTTACACAATGATTTTTTGAAGGCTATTAAATGCTGCGATGAAGCCGTTGTTATCGCTCGAAAAATCAATAATAAACTCATTTTAGGTCAATGTCTCGTTGAAAAAGCCCTCGTTTTGATAAAAGCTGGCGACATTACGGGTGCAAAAGCCATTCAAAAAGAAACAATTGAAGTCGCTGAATCTTTGGGCAATGAAAAATTGACTCGTCAAGTCCAAGCGTTTTTAAACAAAATTTGATGGTTGAATTGTTGTATTATTTAATTGAAATTCATCAATATAGCAATACAACCATTTTATAATACAAATAATATGAACATTATGCTTCTAAAACTCATTTTCATTTCATTCTTTATGATACAAACCTGTGGTAATCAACCTGTTACGAAAAAGGTTGATACGCAAAGTCTTTCGTTTCCTTATGACTTATCAAACCCTACGGAAACATTCAACTTGGATGTTGCCCTTCGGGAAATTTCAGGTTTGACAACATCTCCAAATAGCGCCCAACTCGCTTGTTTACAAGACGAAAGCGGGCAACTTTTCTACCTCGACAAAAAAACGGGCAAAGCGACCCCCTCAGTAATTTTCCAAAATTCAGGCGATTTTGAAGGTATTGAATTTGTCAAAGACACCCTTTGGACTACGACGAGTAAAGGCAAGTTATTTAAAATTTGGAACCTCGATAAAACGCCTTTTGATGTCCAAATTTTCAAAATCGAAAGCCTTAAAAATGCCAATATTGAAGGCATGGGTTACGATGCCTTAAACCACCGTTTGCTTTTGTCCGCAAAGGGCGATAAAAATGATGGTGCAAGTTTGCGGACTGTTTGGGCTTATGATTTACATAATCAGACCCCCTCAGTAAAAAAGATATTTGATGTGCAACTTATTGATTTTCAAGCATTTTTAAAAGACAAAACGGATAAACAATATGTAAAACTCGCTAAGGATTATGTCGAAAAACCTGCTTCATCAGGCTTTGAGTTTGGTCCTTCTGGCATTGCCGTTCATCCCTTGAACGGACATATATATATTGTGTCGGCAACCAACCGAACGCTCGTCGTGTTAAGTGCCGAAGGTAAAGTTTTGGACATGGTGAAATTGGACAAAACCCTATTTCCACAACCTGAAGGCTTGTGTTTTGATGCCGAAGGCACGATGTATATCAGCAACGAAGCGAAGGACAATCCGAACGCCAGCCTGTTGATTTTTAAGATGTTAAAGTGACATAATCTTTGACATAATCTTAGGAAGATTTAAAATCTTCCTAAGATTGTTTGGTATTGTGGCAACGTATATAGACTTTTGTATGTGTTTTTTAAACAATGATAAATGATAAATTATGAGTGATAAATGACTCATATTCATCCATCATAATTTATCATTCATCATTCATCATTCATAATTAACGAAATATGGCTGTTATAGAAATAAAAGTACCCAGCATAGCGGAATCCATAACCGAGGTAACCCTCTCGCAATGGCTCAAAGCTGATGGCGAATATGTCAAACGTGACGAACCCATTTGTGAATTTGAATCAGACAAAGCAACCCTTGAATTGCCCGCGGAATTCGCAGGTAAACTCATACATGTTGCTACGGAGGGGTCAGATTTAAACATTGGCGATGTCGTTGCCAAAATTGACACCGATGCGGTAGCGCCAAACGCCCCCACACCTGCCCCCCCCGCCCCCAAAGGGGAGGCTGTGAAAACGGAAACGGCTGCTACAGTAACAAGTACATCTTATGCGACTGGTACGCCTTCTCCTGCGGCAGGAAAAATCTTAGCAGAAGCGGGTGTTTCAACGACCGATGTCAGCGGCACAGGCAGAGACGGACGCATCACAAAAGAAGATGCTCAACAAGCGGCTGCGACCCCCGCCCCCAAAGGGGAGTCTGTGAAACCGGAAACCGCTACCCCCTCAGTAAATACCGCTTCTTTTAGTAGAAATGAACACCGCGTGAAAATGTCGCGTATGCGCCAAACGATTGCCAAACGCCTTGTTTCTGCAAAAAATACAACAGCGATGTTGACCACTTTTAATGAGGTGGATATGACGGCTGTGTTCGCTTTGCGGGAAAAATATCAAGACAAATTTGTTAAGAAATATGGCGTAAAGTTGGGCTTTATGTCTATTTTCGGAAAAGCTTGCGCTAAGGTTTTGTTGGAAATGCCTGATGTTAATGCTTATATTGACAGCGCAACGAATGAGATTATTTACCACGATTTTGCAGATATTTCGTTGGCTATCTCAACGCCAAACGGTTTAGTGGTGCCACCCATTCGCAACGTCGAATCGTTGAGTTTTGCAGATTTTGAAAAGCAATTGAAAGGTTTGGCTGTCAAAGCGCGCGATGGAAAATTGACTTTGGACGAGATGTCAGGCGGCACGTTTACTATCACAAATGGCGGCATTTTCGGTTCTTTGATGTCCACACCGATTATCAATGAGCCTCAATCCGCTATTTTGGGTATGCACGCCATCAAAGACCGCCCGATGGTGGTTGACGGTCAAATTGTTGTCCGCCCGATGATGTATTTGGCTTTGAGCTATGACCATCGCGTTATTGACGGCTCGACTTCGGTGACGTTCCTTGTGAAAGTGAAGGAATTGATTGAAGATCCGACGAGTTTGTTGTTGGATTTGTAATTGCAAAACGTTCGGGGAATTTTCAAAATTCCCCGAACGTCACATCAATGGAAAATGCCAAACGTCACAACGTTTGGCATTTTTCATTTTTCACTAATTTGTTAGCACTTCATATAAAAGGCATTTATATATGCAACCCATCCAAAATCTCTTCATCCACCAAATTCGGCAACGTCACTTTCAAATCCGCATTTTCAGCCATCGCCCGTTCTATGGCAGCGATAGAGCCAGTGTTGCGTGCCCATGAACGTCTGGCAATGCCGTTATTGACATCCCAAAACAGCATTTGGCGCAAACGCCTTTCGGCATCGGCAGAACCGTCGAGAACGAGACCAAAACCGCCATTGATGACTTCACCCCAACCCACGCCGCCGCCATTGTGCAGCGATACCCAAGTCGCCCCACGAAACGCATCACCGACGAAATTATGCACCGCCATATCTGCCGTAAAACGAGAGCCGTCATAGATATTCGACGTTTCCCGATAGGGTGAATCTGTGCCTGAAACGTCGTGGTGGTCGCGCCCTAAAACAATCGGTGCGCTGATGTCGCCATTGGCAACAGCATCGTTAAAAGCTTGTGCAATGCAAATGCGCCCTGCGGCATCGGCATACAAAATACGTGATTTTGAACCGACGATGGGAATGTTTTTATCTGCTGTTTCAATCCATAAAAGATTGTCAGCCAATTGATTGCGAATATCGTCGGTGGCGTCTTCGAGGAGACCCCTCAGTATATCGGCAGCTATTTTGTCCGTTTTGTCCAAATCGGCTTTGTCGCCAGAGGTGCAAACCCAACGGAAAGGACCGAAACCATAATCAAAACACATCGGTCCCATGATGTCCTGCACATAACTCGGATATTTGAAAATACCCTCTTCTTTGTTTTTGAAAACATCGGCATCGGCTTCGCCCGCTTCTTTTAAAAAGGCATTGCCATAATCAAAAAAGTACATGCCACGAGCTGCCAAACTGTTGACAGCTGCTACGTGACGGCACAATGTTTTGCGGACTTCGTCCATAAATTTGGGTTTGTCATCTACCAAAAGCTGTTTGGCTTCTTCAAAAGTATAACCGACAGGCGTGTAACCGCAGTCGTCAATATTGTGTAACGAGGTTTGGTCACTGCCTAATTCGACCCCCAGCCCCAGAGGGGAGTACGCACTACGCACACTCCCCTCTGGGGCTGGGGGCAAGTCTGCGAGGCGTTCCCACAAGTCCACGATGTTGCCATGATAGACCAATGCTGCGCCTTTTTTTTCTTTTTTATAAAAAATTATTTTTTCAATTAAAATGTCTAAATCATTGAAAACCAATTCTTTTTGAATGTAACCATCATTGATACGTTGTTGAATCGCATCATAATCTACTTCTGCCAAAACACCGACACAACCGACAATGACTGCCGCCAAAGCCTGTGCACCCGACATACCACCCAAGCCCGAAGTGATAAACAATTTACCTTTCAAATCATCAAAACCTTGCAATCGCCCTGCATTGAGTAAGGTTAAAGTCGTGCCATGCACAATGCCCTGTGGGCCGATATACATAAACGAGCCAGCCGTCATTTGTCCATATTGCGTAACGCCCAAGGCATTGTAGCGATTCCAATCTTCTTTTTTTGAATAATTGGGAATCATCATGCCATTTGTCACGACGACACGAGGCGCATCTTTATGACTTGGAAACAAACCAAGTGGATGTCCCGAATAGAGTACAAGTGTTTGATTATCAGTCGTTTCTGATAAATATTGCATCACTAAAAGGTATTGCGCCCAGTTTTGAAACACTGCGCCATTGCCGCCATACGTAATTAACTCATGCGGATGCTTCGCTACTGAGGGGTCTAAATTGTTTTGAATCATGAGCATTATCGCCGCCGCGTGCTTGGATTTTGCAGGATATTCACCAATCGGACGCGCATATATGTCGTATTTTGGACGAAAACGGTGCATATATATACGTCCGTAAGTCCGCAATTCATCTGCAAATTCCTTTGCTAAAACGGCATGATGCTCTTTTGAAAAATAGCGTAAAGCGTTTTGGACAGCGAGTTTTTTCTCTTTTGTTGACAAAACACCTTCAATAACACGTTGTGGTGCGTGAGATACTGAGGGGTCTGTTTTTTGAACTTTTGGCAAAGTTGTAGGAATACCTTGCTTGATTTGACGTTGAAAATCTGAAATTTGGTTAGACATATTTGGCTGGTTTTATTCAATTAAAAATATCTGTCAAAGGTATATGAAACAGAAATGGCGTTGTGATTTTTTGGACAAAAAAAATCACAACGCCATTTCTGTTTAACGTCCCTATGAATGTGGACGTTTAGATTTTGATAATTTTCTGAACTTTTAGCGCACGGCTCGAT
The DNA here is from genome assembly GCA_043772905.1 of Saprospiraceae bacterium. GTDB lineage: Bacteria > Bacteroidota > Bacteroidia > Chitinophagales > Saprospiraceae > JAAFJT01. Next base: position 39,124 of record JAYVFS010000180.1, read on the forward strand.
TTTATTTTTGCCATATAAACGCCCTTTGGCAATTCAGAAATAGGTAATGTATGCGTCGTTTGATTGGCATCTAAAACAATGTTTTTCAATACTTTACCTTGTATATCAATGATGTCAACCGTTGTTTTTTCATCAGTTAAATAATTCAAATTTAAGTTTTCTGAAAAAGGAATGGGATAAAAAACGGGTTCAACATCGGCGGTTTGAGATATGGCTACCGTTGGACTCAAAGTAAAGTTTTTCTGAACGGTCTGCGTTTTATAAGTCGTAACAACCTTCCAAGTGCCAGGCGAACTACTCGGCAAAGTCATTGACCAATACCACCACGACGCATTATATGAATCAGGAGACGTATGCGACCATGTTGTAAAAACCGTATTGTCAGGTCTGTAAACTGTGTAAGTTGCTACATCTCCTGCCGTTTGGTCATGAAAATAACTCGTGACAAAGAGTTTATTGCCGTAAGCAAACTGGTAAGTGTCGTTTGGAACATCTTTGTAAGTTGTACAATCGCCATAAACGGCAGTTGTTGTGCCTAATTGCAAGCGGTTGAGCGTAGGTTCACGGTTAGGCTTTTGGCTTGCCCACCATGTTGTGGTGTTAAGTGTATTGCATGAACCCGAATATGGGTCAACCAACTTGCCTGCGCTATTATAGACTTCAAAATGTAAATGCGGACCTGATGAACAGCCTGAACTGCCTACAACGCCTAAATATTCTCCTTTGGCAACGGATTGACCAATGGCTTTGGTCGTTTGTGAATTCTTTTTCATGTGCCCATACCATGAAATGGAGTTATCGGCATGACGAATATAAACGGCATTCCAATCATAATTGACGCAAGCGCAGTGACGGTCTTCAAAACCATCAATTTTATTGACAATCACGCCTGCTTCGGCAGCAATGATTTCAAGCGAGTTGTCGTCCATGCGTTTCCATGGAAAGGGCCATGTGAAAATGTCCGTTCCCTTATGCCCGTCGTAAGTTCGTGAGTTGCAATTAAAGTCTTCAAAATTTCCAACAGCCGTATTTTGGTCAACAAAATTGCTGATGCCGTAGTAGCTTGGGTCAGTATTGAAGCCCGTTTTTTGACGGAGTGGCCAGTCAAAAGCCATGATTTGAGGAGAATTGCGCAACTGCGTAAATGAGCCTTGTTGTTCAAGACGTTCGATATTCTCATCGTTGAGTCTTTGGATAGTCGCACGGGCAGCGGGAGACAGACATTCAGTGCGTTCTACTTGAAGTTCACCGCCGCCAATGGGCTGTACTGAGGGGGTATTGGTTTGACATAAAGCAAAAAAAGAGAGTCCTAAAAAGTAAGTTGTGCAAAAAAAATGGTTCATTTGTTGATGATATTAAATTATAAATGAGTTTTTGTATTGTCTTAAGCTATTGAATTTCAACGGTTTGAATAAAAATTTGACTTAAATTCGAAAGTACTAAAACCTACACGTTGGAGAGGCATAAATGGTTGCATCGTTGATTCGTTTTTGGTTATTCGGGATTGGTGTATTGGTTACTCGTAATGGATAAAAATATACGAGTAACTTATAAGCAATAACCAAACCATTAATAGTGAATAATCAAGAACCCGTAATAGCCAATAAATACTGAGGGGTATCATCTATCGAAATAGACGACACCCCTCAGCAATATAAAGTGTTTCAACCCTTAAAAAATGTTAATGTAACCAAATGTACAAAATACAAATTGTCCCATTTCCATTTTGTATTGAATAAATCAATACAGAATGAAAAGTGTGTTTAAGGTTGATAATCTCGGTTTTCGATATTGTTTTAAAAAGATGTGTTCAAGTCTGGGAGAACTACAATAAAAGTGCAACTTTGGAATTGAAAATTTTGGTTATTTTTAAATGATGCTGCAAGTTAATATTTTTGTTAGAATATTTATATATTAATAAAATGTTTTTTCGCTTTTGACAAATTAACTTTGACAGTTATGACTCATTTTCATGATTTTAAAACCACAAAATATCATTTTAAATTTTAGAAAAATTAGAATTTTGAAATCATGTCCAGTAATACCTGATAAAATTCTATTTTTGCGCTCAATTTTAATTATCAAACTATAAACTCGGCGAAGATGAATCTTGATTTTAAGGCTAAAAAAGCCCTTGTACGTGTGGATTTTAACGTGCCACTGGATAAAAAAACCTTGGCAATTACGGACGACACACGTATGCGTGCGGCTGTGCCAACCATCAAAGCGATACTTGAACAAGGCGGTGCCGTCATTTTGATGAGCCATTTTGACCGTCCTTTGAAAAAACTAAAAGAAGATGGTTCTGTTGACGTTGAGCGTTTCACGCTGCGGCATTTGGTGGCACATTTGAGCGAATTGCTGGGTCGCCCTGTCCAATTTGCAAATGATTGTTTGGGCGAAGAAGCCGTTGAAAAATCTAAAAATTTGAAGGCAGGTGAGGTTTTATTGCTTGAAAATACCCGTTTTTATAAAGGCGAAGAGAAGGGTGATGTCGAAATGGCGAAAAAACTGGCTTCTTTGGGCGATATTTATATCAACGATGCCTTCGGAACAGCGCACCGCGCTCATGCTTCCACAACAACCGTGGCGCAGTTTTTTGATAAAGACCACAAGTCCTTTGGCTTTTTGATGGATGCCGAAGTAAAAAGTGCCGACCGTGTTTTGAACAACCCTGAAAAGCCATTTACGGCTATCGTCGGTGGTGCAAAAGTGAGCGACAAGATTTTGATTTTGGAACGTCTCATAGATTCTGTTGACAACCTTATCATCGGTGGCGGTATGGCTTACACTTTTTTCAAAGCAATGGGTGGACAAATTGGCAATTCGCTGTGCGAAAATGACCGTCTCGACCATGCTCTTGCGTTGATAGAAAAAGCGAAAGTAAAAGGTGTTCAAATTTTGTTGCCTTCTGATTCTTTGATTGCAGATAAATTTGACGCAGCAGCCAATACACAAGTGACACCAAGCGATGCGATTCCTGATGGTTGGATGGGTTTAGACATCGGTTCAGAAGCTATCAAAACGTTTAGCGAAACCATAAAAGCTTCAAAGACAATACTTTGGAATGGTCCAATGGGTGTTTTTGAAATTCCTAAATTTGCCGTAGGCACAAAAGAAATCGCTTTGGCTGTGGCGGCTGCGACGACTGAGGGGGCATTTTCGCTCGTCGGTGGCGGCGACTCTGTGGCGGCTGTAACGCAAATGGGTTTGGAAAAAGCAGTTAGTTTTGTTTCTACGGGTGGTGGTGCGATGTTAGAATTCTTAGAAGGTAAAGAATTACCTGGTATTGCAGCGATGAAAGCCTAATTTTTGATAAAAATACTGAGGGGGTAATTCAATAACAACTGGATTACCCTCTTTCTTTTTTATTGATTTTTTGAAGTGAAACAGCAATTCTTCATGCATAAAAGACGTTTCTCTAACGGTTTTTTGTGTTTAAGCACAGGTAAGCACAGGTAAGCACAGGTATCGGATACAGAAATTTGAATAGTTTTTTATTTTTTTTTGCAAAAAAAAACAAAAACTATTCAAATTTCTGTATCTGATACCTTCAACTTTGACCACCTTATTATTTACTCGTTCCTTAGCCATTTATTTTCACCGACAAGCATTAAAAATGAGACGCTTTACCTTTACTTTTTTTCTTTCATTTCTTTTAATGAACCTGCTCTCGGCTCAAACATCTTTTAATTTTTCAGATTTGACAAATGCGGAACGCGATTCATTGCGTAAAGGCATTATTTCGCCTGAAATGACTGCGAAATTTGAGAAAATGAGACAGATTGAAAAAGTAAAACATGACAGCATAATCCCAAATAAAATCCTTAATCACCCCATTGCAGATTTTGATGCACGTGATACAATGGGTTTAAAACACCGTCCAGCTATGTATCTTGGGCGTGTTTGGATTATTCACGTTTGGGATTTTTGGGACAATTCTTTGCGTTATGAAATACCGCCACTGAACGTTGTTGTGGATTCTTTGCGGGGCGATGGCGTAGAAGTTTTATCGTTTTTGAATTATCGTTTAGGTGAAGGCGAGAAAAAATATTTGAAAGATTACCCCGTAAGATTCCCAATGGTTGAGAATTCTGAAAAATTTGGCAATGAACTTTTGGGTCGGTATTTCCGTCGTCCTTATGTCTTAATCATAGATAAAAAAGGCATTTGTCGCTATTTTTATGACGAAATTCAGCTACAAGGCGCCAAATCAGGGCATCGAAACGAGTTGCTTGAAGAGAACAAACACAACCAACCGACCTACGATTTTATGGAAAAAGTAAAAAGTTTGCTTCGAGAATAAAGCGAGTCATTAACTTTGCCGCCGAATTTAAAAAATTACCTCCACTCGACTTAAATGACGGCGCATGCACCGTTGCTATCACATGACAACTCTTACGACTACCCGACGGCTTTACGATATGCCTTTATTGCTCCTTTGTGCGAGTAATTTCTTCTTTTCCGCCAGTTTTCAGATGCTAATTCCCGAACTGCCCGACCATTTGACCTCATTGGGCGGTGCGGATTACAAAGGCTATATTATTGCTCTTTTTACTTTGACAGCGGGTATCAGCCGCCCTTTTAGCGGCAAATTGACTGACTCGATTGGGCGTGTGCCGATTATGGTTTTCGGCTCGTTGGTCTGTGTGTTGTGCAGCGCGCTATATCCTTTTATGACCACCGTTTTTGGCTTCCTTTTACTGCGTTTAGCGCATGGTTTTTCAACGGGTTTCAAACCCACAGCAACCGCCGCCTATGTTGCGGACATCGTGTCAATGGAGCGTCGCGGCGAAGCCATGTCTGCCATCGGCATCAGCAGCAGCATTGGTTTCAGCGTTGGACCCGTTTTTGGGAGCTGGATTACTGATGGGTTCGGTTTTAATGGTTTGTGTATTTTATCCTCTTTTTCAGCTCTTTTATCGGTCGTTATTTTGGTCAAAAATATGGACGAAACGCTTGAGGTTCGTCAACCATTTTCATTTAAATTATTGAAAATCAATCGTTTTGAGATATTTGAACCTGCCGCTATGCCGACTTTTATTGTTCAGTTTCTCCTCTCGTTTGCATCAGGTACTTGCTTGACTTTAATTCCCGATTTCACAAAGCAAATTGGTATCGCCAACAAAGGTTTGTTTTTTGCGGTTTTCACAGCGTCGTCTTTGGTTATTCGTTTGGTAGCAGCAAAATCGTCCGATAAGCATGGACGGGTGCTTGTGTTGCGGTGGGCTGCCTTGTCCGTTATCATTTCGATGGTGATAATAGCTTGGTTTCATTCAGTGACAGCATTCCTGATCGCATCCGTCATTTATGGCATCGGTTGGGGCTTAAATACGCCGACTTTACAGGCATGGGCAGTGGATTTGGTGTCGCCGGCAAATAGAGGACGTGGCTTGGCGACGATGTTTATTGCCCTTGAAGCGGGCATTGGGGTAGGGGCGTGGTTGTCGCAAGCCTTGTATCAGAATGACCCGAACCGCATAGGTTTAGCTTTTGAGGTATCGGCATTGTTAGCTTTGGCGGCTTTGATTTATTTGTTTTTTCATAAAAAATGAGTAACTACTTAGTTAGTTTTATATAAATTTGCAAATAAAAACATTCTTAATTTGAAATTTTAAAATACAATGGAAGCATTATTGGTGTCTATTAAAGATAAAACTGAATTGAAATTAGTTTCAGATTTGTTGAGAAAAATGCAAATTGAAATGCAATTATTGACAGAAGACCAAATTGAAGATATGGGTCTAATCAAGTTAATGAAACAAGTTGACAGGACGCAGAAAGTCTCTCGTGAGCAAGTCATGGCAAAATTGGGTAGAAAATGAAAACAGAATTTTTGAAACAGTTTTACAAAGACTTGGACAAATTGACTGTTGAAAGTGTGAAAAATGATGTGGCTGATACTATTGAAAACGTTGAAGCAGCCACAAAAACAACCGATATAAAAGGACTGAAAAAACTAACGGGCTACAAATACGCATATAGGATAAAAATACGCGATTATCGGATAGGGGTCTTTATTGAGAATGGTATTATTGAGTTTGCGAGGGTTGCTCATCGAAAAGAAATATATAGGATTTTTCCTTAAACTATATTGGGATTATCGGTTGATAAATAATTCTGAAAAATGTCGAAAGAACATGTTTGCCGTGTACTTTCGGCATTTTTATTAGTAAAACTGTGGATAATATTGAGTTTAAACTACTTTTGCTAACAACATCACTCAATTCATACTAAACTATGTTAAAACATTGGTTAAAACCGCTTTCTCCTGACCTCTTTGCCGACCTTGAAGCATGGCATTTTGGCAAAAAAATCACCGCAGTCATTGCGGGGAATGAAAATACTGAGGGGGAGGGAATAGATTTAAAAACGACAAAAATCGCTATTGTTGGCATCAACGAAGCCGAAGCAGACGCTGTCCGTGCCGTCCTTTATTCGTTGAGTTTTCCATTTCCAAAACTGAATATCGCCGATTTGGGGAATATGCGTAAGCAAGACCCTTCTTTTATCATTCCATTGTTGACAGAATTGTTGCAAAGTGACATTGTGCCAATCCTTATTGGACATTCAGAAACAAACATGTTACCGCAATTTCAAGCCTTTCATGCGCGTAAAAATACTGTTAATTTAGCGATTGTTGATGAAAAAATACGTTTTTCTCCTTCTTCGAAAGCAGAAAACTTGTTTTTACAAACGATTTTGGAAGACAATCACTTGTTCAACCTTAGTTTAATCGGTTTTCAATCGCATTATACTGACCCCTCAGTATTAAGCCTATTGGAGAAACGGCATTTTGAACTCATCCGTTTAGGCAAACTGCGTGCTGAACTGGAAGACATAGAACCGATTATTAGAGATGCTGATTTGGTTAGTTTTAACCTTGCCGCTATGAAAATGAGCGATGCACCGGGGCAACTCAACGGCTCGCCAAGTGGCTTAACGTCCGAAGAAGCCTGTCAAATAGCCCGATATGCAGGTATGAGCGACAAATTGACGAGTTTTGGCATATATGGCTATCGCAAAAATCTCGACAGCCTCGATCAAGCGACGGCACAAGTGGTGGCGCAAATGATTTGGTACTTCGCGGATGGTTTTTACAACCGAAAACAGGACTTTCCAATTCAAAAAGCCTTTAATCAACTGATGCAATATATTGTGCATGTCAAGTCTTTTGATGAACAATTGACTTTTTGGCGCAGCAATAAAAGCGGTCGTTGGTGGATGGAAATTCCTGTGAAAACTCAAAAGAAACACGTGCGGCATCGCCTTATTCCTTGCTCTTATAATGACTATTTACAAGCCTGTAATGACGATTTACCTGAGCGGTTAATCCTTGCGTATCAACGGTTTACGTAACATTCATCATTCCTCATTCATAATTCATCATTCCCCAAAGCAGCGTTTCCAAAACATAAAGCATCTCTTTTTTAGTTGTCCAAAAACCGATTTATTTTTGGATTAGAGCATCGAAGAAACCTTAAATTACAGAATGTGACGGAATACGAACTCATACAAGGCTGCCTACGCGAAGACCGTCGTACGCAACGAGAGTTGTTCAACCGCTATGCGGGGAAAATGATGACTGTTTGCCTTCGTTATGCTCGACACCGAATGGAAGCCGAGGATTTGTTGCAAGATGCGTTTATAAAAGTGTTTGATCATATCCAATCTTTTGAAGGAAAAGGCTCTTTTGAAGGGTGGATTCGGCGCATTGTGGTCAATACAGCTTTGAAAAACGTCAGTCGGCACTCATTTCAAAAAGAAGGCATTGGTTTAGAAGGTATTCAAGAGTCGTCAGAGGACCCCTCAGTATTTTCGCAACTTTCAGAGCAAGAATTGTTGGGTTTGATTTCGAGCCTACCTAATGGCTATCGTATTTGTTTCAATTTATATGTTATAGAGGGTTTTAGCCACCGCGAAATAGGGGAGATGTTGCATATCGAAGAAAGCACCTCTCGCTCTCAATTGGTCAAAGCGCGGAATATGTTGCAAAATATGGTTCTAAAATCTCAAAAAATCACATTATGAGCGAAAATAGACATCCATACGACGATTTTTTTCAGAAAAAACTCGGCAATCACGAGTCTTCTGTTTCAGACGATTTGTTCAATCGTTTGATGACAGACCGTTCTATGCGCCAAAAACTCGACAACCACGATTCCCCAGTTAACGACGATATTTTTAATCATCTCATGCGCAACCGTGAAGGTTCGGACGAACAGCCTTCAGATGCACCTTTGCGTGAGCGATTGACGGAACACCCTTCGGCTGTTCCAAAAGATACTTTCAATGAAATTATAGTGGAAAAGGAACGGCGGCGGCGGGCTTTGGCTTGGCGTTCAGCGACAGCCATTTTATTATTCTTTTTGACTTATTTAATGTTTGTTAATCGTGATTTAATTTTTAATAATAACACAATTAATAAAGTTAATTCTATTGATTTAAATAAAACTAAATCACAAGTGGATAATGATTTAAATCAAAATAAAATAGATAATTCTTTAATTGTTGATAACGATAATTTAGTTCTTGAAAAGAATAATAAAATTATTAGAGAATTAAAATCAAACAATAATAAAGATAAAATCAATGATATTAAATATCAAAACAATGATAATAGTGATAAATTAATTGAAAATAGAAATAAAATAACTGTTGATAATAAAGATAAGACAATTGTAGCTAATACTAATTTAAAAGCCATTAATAATAATAATCAATCAGCAATAATTAATAATCAATTAAAAATTACTGAGGGGGGCATTTCTAAATTAAAGACAAATAATAGCCCATCAACAATTAGCAATAATCAATTAAAAAATAATTCCTCAAACACGGTTTCTAATTCGGCAAATGTAGTCACAAAAAACGCAGCGCCACAGCAAATTATAAAGCCCACTTTTACTTCTACGTCTTTAACAAATGATGTAGAACAAGGAGATAAAGGAGTTGATAGCAAAGTTTTGAAAACGGACAATAGTGTCGTTTTTAATGCTTCGCTTTCGACTCCGGATGCTCCAAATCAAGCTTTTGATAATTTGAGCATTTTACAAGTTAAGAACATCGCTTTGCCAACTAAAAAATTAGAAAATCCATGTGCTGGACCGGGTGACGGTTGCCCAACTTTTGGCAAAAAACGTCAGCGTGGGAGTGGTGGAAAATCTATTTATGTGGATATTTATGGTGCACCTGAATACGCTTTCCGTCGTTTATCTGAAAATCTACCTGAAAATAAAAACTATCTACATGCGCGTGATACAGTAGAAAAGCCGTGGTATGCATTCAGCGCAGGCGCACGTGTTTCTTTTGTTTTTGGCAATGGTTTGGCTTTACGGACAGGTTTTGTGTATGCTCAAACGAATGAAACGGCTGTTTTTGACAGCCTTGGTATTGGTAGTAAAACTGTTGTAGAGACTTATGTGCCACGTACAGGTGGTGGTTTCGATACGATTCGCAAAACGGAGATTACAAGCGGTATTTTCCGCACGACAAAATACAATCGGTATCGCTCTATTGACATTCCGTTACAACTTGGTTTTGAATTCCCACTCAATGATTATTGGTCATTTAGCATCAATGGGGGCGCAAATTTCAATATTTCAGCTTGGCGCAAAGCGGATATTTTGGGCGATAAAGGCACACGTTTAGATGTATCAAGCGGTTTTGGTGAACCGAATCCTGTTTTTAATAACACATTGGGTATCAGCGTCTTTGGCAGCGTTGCCGCTTATCGGCAGTTAACGGGTAATTTGCAATTGGTCATTGAGCCTTCCGTTAGGCATTATTTGCAGCCGATAACCCGCAGCGATTATGCCTTGAAACAGGCTTATACAAATGGCGGCTTGATTTTAGGATTGCGCTACCGATTCTAAAATTTTTATAGCAAATTTATAGCAAACAAAGCAGCATTTTTAATACTCAAAGACTCTACTTTTTAACGACAATAATAAAACACAATAGTAGCTACTTGTCTTTTTCCAAAATTGATTTTGGGTTGATTGTCAATGAATTATACACGTTTTATTTTTAAAAAGACATTGAAAAAATGAAAAAATTCGCATACTATATAGCGGCTTTCTTACTCGTTTTTGCGGCAGCAAGCTGTAAGAAAGACAGTTCTGAATTTATACCAATAGAGACGATTACGATTATTGAAGGCGATACGATTTGGGACGATGATTTATCAGCAAAAAGCAATTTATCAACGACTCTTTTGCCCCCCCTCAGTATAGAAAAGCTTGTGAGCCAACTCAGTGCTGAACCGAAACATGATACATGTAATGCAGAACGCGGTGGTACGATAATAATACCAGACAATGTAACTGTAACGATACCTGCAAATGCTTGTGTCAATCTGCTAAACAAACCTTGTACTGGAAAATTAGATGTAGAAATATTGGTTTTGAGAAAAAAAGGCGACTTTATTGCTTACAATTTGCCAACTTCTTCGCTTGGCAGACAGTTGATTTCAGGAGGTGTTGTGTCTGTAAAAGTCCGTCAAAATGGTCAAGAAGTCAGGTTAGCCTTAGGAAAAGCGATAAAAGTAAGTTATGTGATGACCGAACCCGACAATCAAATGCAGCTTTTTGATGGCAAAATAGATGGCCGTTTCAAGTTTGATTGGTTGCCTATTTCTCTTTTGGGTACAGGCGTGGTGCTGCCCAATGTAACGATTTGGGCGGACTCATCGCAACTGCGTAGAGGTTACAACCTCGTTCTCGACCGTTTTGGCTTGATTAATTGCGACAAATTAAGCGGTGATAGTACCAGTTTTAACAATAAATTTAGTGTGACTTTACCTGAAACTTTTACGAATGTCAACACTTCCGTTTATGTCGCTTTCAAAAATATGAATTCGGTGCTTTCGTTGACAGGCGATGCCAGAACAAAAGCGTTTGTCGCCAGTGGACGGGGTTTGCCAATTGGTCGGGTCGTGACGATTGTCACGATGAGTTATATTCGGGATAAATTTTATTTTGCAAAACAAGAGGTGACGATTCAAAGTACAACGGGACAGACGGTTAAATTAACGCCTGTTGTTATGGAAAAAGAAGAAGTAAAAGCAATGCTCAATAACCTTTAAGTAGATGATAGTGGATAATGCATAGTTGATAATGCATGTTCGTTTTAACCTTCAAAGCATAAAAAACAATTCTCATTCCTTCATGTTCTGAATATAGTTAAAGTCCTCGGTGTCACTGACACGCGAGGACTTTTTTAGTTGTTAATTATGAATGATAAATGATGAACGATGAATAACGCAAAATATTGACTATCAAATAGTTGCATTATTCATCGTTCATCATTTATCATTCATAATTACTTACTTCGTTTTTATCTCACCACTCCCCATTGCCTTCGATTTTACTGAGGGGGGATTTCCTGAATAGCGAATATCGCCAGAACCCATGATGTGTGCATCAAGGCTTTCGGTTGCGTGGCAATTGATGTTGCCCGAACCTGTTGTTTGTGCTTCTGCTGATTTGGTTACAAAATCGTCGGCATCAATATCACCAGAGCCAGTTACTTGAAATTCGGCTTTGTCGCCTGTTCCTTTAATTTCAAAATTACCTGAACCTAATACCGTTGCCTTTAACTCTGTTGCTGTTGTTGAACCCATTTTGATGTCGCCACTGCCGCCGATTTCGACATTTATTTTCTTTGCGGTCAAACCATCGGTAGTCTTGATATTGCCTGAACCAGAGACTTTTAGGTTTAAATCATCAGAATTGAAAGCCGTTTCGACCGTCATATTGCCCGAACCGCTGAGTTCTATGCTGGATACTGAGGGGGTCTCGATATAGACATTGAGTTTGTCGAAGTTCAAATTCCAAGAGCCTTCCTTGAATTTGATGCGTAAAATGCCGTTCTCAACGACAGTTTCTAATATTTCTAAGATGTTTTGTTGACCTTCAACGACGACTTTATAAGCAGAGCCTTGCTTTATGAAAACATCAGCCGAAGCCATGAGGTCAATGCCTTTGAAGTCTTTTGCGTCGCGTTCCTGTTTTTCCATAGCGCCTTTGCCTGTAATACGTTTGGTGTTAAGAAGCCCGAAACCATCGTCGCAAGACGTAAGTAAAAATAAGAAAGCGCATGATGCAATGATTAATTTTTTCATTTTTTGAACTGGTTGAATGAATGGATGATGAATTGTTTTACCTGTTTGATGCCTGTTTTGTGAAAAAGGTTTCAGGCAAAGTCGCTTTTTTCATAAAAAAAGAGAAATATACCCCTCAGTATATTTCTCTTATATTTAAGATTCCCAAAATTCAGCATTCAAGTTTTGTGATTGAAATTTGAAATTTTAGAATTTATCTCGATTTAATATCACCACTGCCAGACACGCGCGTCCGAACAGAAGCAGGTTTGCCAGAATAGCGAATATCGCCTGAACCGCTGATGGTCGCATCCAATTCTTTTGTCACATTAAGCGAAATATTACCCGAGCCACTGACAGTGCAATGGGCTTTTTGAGCTTTCAGATTTTCAGCTTTCAAATCGCCAGAGCCACTGATGGTTAAATCAACAGACTCGGCAGAACCTGCCAAATCGACATCGCCAGAGCCGCTGATGCCTACTGAAAGGTCACCATATTTGAGGTTGTTAAGGTCGAAATCGCCTGAACCACTGATGTTAACCGTTAATTTTTCGCCTGAAAGTGTCCCTTCTGCTTCAACATTGCCACTTCCCGACATGCCGAGATAGTCGAAAGACGGTGCTTCAAGTGTGATTTTCAAAGGTTCGTTGTAGCCAATCGAATAACCTTTTTCAAAGCTAATTTTCAGATTGCCATCCACAACTTCTGTTTTTAGAAGGGAAAGGATGTTTTTTTGCCCTGAAACAGTGACTTTGTAACTGCCTGATGTTTGTTTCAAAGTAATATCGGCACTGATACTTGATTTGAAACCTTTGAAGTTTTTGATGTTGCGATTTTCTGTTACAGAGCTTCCTTCACCACGGACTTTTTCACCGCCGCTCCAATTGTTCCAGTTGCCGTTATCGTTGTCGTTGTTTCTGTGTTTTGATTCCTTTTTGACTTCTTTTTTTTCTTTTATGGTTTCAGTTTGTTGTGCATAAGTGCTTAGATTCATTGCTAAAAATGCCATAGCGAGGCAGATGAACTTTTTCATAATGTTACAATTTTTAATTTTGTTTAAAAAATGATTTTAATGACTGTTACCAACAGACACAGAAAGACAGTTCAAAGTTGCAAAGCCCCTACGATTGTTTTCGTAGAAATCTAAAGTTTAACAAAATTTATCCCACTCGTGTTTTAATTGTGCTCGATTGACTGGAACGACTCCCGCAACTTCACAAACTTGACTACCCGCCAGATTCGACAATTGAGCAATTATATCACTGCCCAAATCTAAGGCAAGACATAGCGCCGCGACACTGATGACCGTATCGCCTGCACCACTGACATCAGCAATGTTGCGTGGCTGTGTGGGGTAAATTTTAGACACCTCAGTATCTATATCATCTAAGAACAAACCCTTACTCGATAGCGTAATCATGGTGTAACGATTGGCTAATTCGTTGTTTAAAAAAGCCGTTGCTTCTTGCAGCGAGTTGAGTTCGGGCTTGATGTCAAACGGTACGGCATCGCGTATTTCTTTTAAGTTGGGCTTAAAAAGGGTCGCATTTTTATAACTCAAAAAGTTATGACGTTTAGGGTCAACGGCTGTCGGAATGTTAAGACGAACGGCTTCGGACATAATGTCTTGAATGGTGTCAAGTGACAAAACGCCTTTGTTATAGTCTTGAAAAATAATGACGTTTATATTTTGTTTTTCTAAAAAATCTTTAATTTTTGATGAAAAATCAAGCCGAAAAGTCTCATCTAAGTCGTTTGTGATTTCGCTGTCCACCCGCAACATTTGATGTGTTCCAGCCATGATGCGCGTTTTGACGGTTGTTACACGCTTATCGGAAGCGACAATGCCAACAGTTGGCAAGTCATTTTTTGTCATTAAATTCAAAAAATCACCCCCCTCAGTATCTGCGCCAATGACGCTGAAAAGATAAGGTGTTGCGCCCATCGCTTTGATGTTTAATGCGACATTGGCTGCACCGCCGAGACGGTCTTCGGTGTTGCGTAATTCGACGACAGGAACGGGTGCTTCGGGCGAAATGCGGTTGACTTTGCCGTGCCAATAACGGTCTATCATCACATCGCCAATGATGAGGACGTTGACTTGTGCGAGTTGGTCAAAAAGGTCTGTTGTATTGTGCATGGCGCAAAAATAATAAAGTAATGGTGAATAGACTTGTTCAATCATTATTTTTTGTCATTCTGAACGCAGTAAAAGAATCTGTATAAATAATTGAAAATGAATGTTTTATACAGATTCTTTCACTACGTTCAGAATGACAAAAAAAGGGGCGTTATTATTTACTCGGTGCTAAATCAGAAATAAAAGCGACAATTTTTTCTGTTGCGCCTTGATTTTTAAGAACATATTGCTTTGCCGCATTTGATGCTGTATCGTAATTTTTCTCTATGAGTAAATCAGTCATAACTTGTTGAAATTGCTCTTTATCAGCTACTGAAAATGCGCCACCTGTTTCGATTAAGCTGATGGCTTCTGCAAATTTTTTGTATTTCAATCCAAAAATTACGGGCAAATCAAAGGCAATGGGTTCGAGGGTGTTGTGAATGCCTGTACCGAATCCGCCGCCGATGTATGCCACACGACCATAACGATAAATTGAGGACAACATACCGACATTGTCAATTATGAGAATTCGGGATTGGGGATTGGGGATTGGGGATTGGTGAATAGGGTTGACATTTTGTGATTTTTCTTTGATTTCAGAATAACGTATGGCTTTTTCGGGCAAGAGTTTTTCTAAACGGTCAATATTTTTAGGTGAAATATCGTGAGGCGCGAATATGAAACGCCAATCTTTAAATTTAGCATCAGAGAAAAGAGAAATGATGATTTCTTCGTCGGGTTGCCAAGTGCTGCCGCCGATGAAAACAGGCGCATCAATTACGAATTTTTCGATGATGGGAAATTGGTTGGCTTCTTTGGCAATAGCCATGACGCGGTCTATGCGTGTATCGCCTGCGCAGGTCACTTGTTTCAAACCCTGTTTTTTGAGCAAAAATACTGAGGGGGTGTCTTGAACGAAAATATACTTAAATGTTTTGAGGACACGTATTAATATAGGTGCGTAAGGATTGAGACCTGAAAACTGTTTTTCTCTGAAAATAGCGGAGACGAGTAGGGTAGGGACTTGACGACGATGCAATTCTGTGAGATAGTGATACCAAAATTCGTATTTGACAAAAATAGCTAAGTCTGGTTTGACTAAATCTAAAAACTGCTGTGCGTTTTTAGCACTGTCTAAAGGCAAATAAAAAACGTGGTCGGCATATGCGTAGTTTTTCCGTATCTCGTAGCCTGATGGCGAAAAGAAGGTTAAAACGATTTTATACTGAGGGGTCTCTTTTTTCAATTGTTCGATGATGGGACGACCTTGTTCAAATTCGCCGAGGGAGGCGACGTGTATCCAGAGTGTTTTGGGTTTTGGGTTATTGGTTATTGGTTTGAGACTACTTTGCATTTTTTGGAAAATGTCTTTTCTGCCATTTATCCATAGTTTGGCTTTTTCATTTCCGAACATAGCTGCTATGTGGATGCCGATTTTGT
Organism: Saprospiraceae bacterium; assembly: GCA_043772905.1. Lineage (GTDB taxonomy): Bacteria > Bacteroidota > Bacteroidia > Chitinophagales > Saprospiraceae > JAAFJT01. The sequence continues at coordinate 54,789 of JAYVFS010000180.1, forward strand.
AGAAGAATAATGAAATGTTGTACAGAAATATCATTTGAACTAGTGGTTATTTTTCAGTCCAACTCGGGTCTGAAATTTTTTTGTATTTAATATTCAATCGCATCAGCGTTGACGTTTGTGAAAAGGGAAATAGACCAACCGACACGTACACCATATAATATGTCGAGCCGATTGAGGTCGTCGCGCTGCATGGTATCGAAATTGAAACCGCGCCGATTGCGGGTGAACCCCTCAGTAAATTCAAATCCTGCAAAAAAATTGAAGGTGCGGTCACGACTGACCATTTGATAGCCAACGAACTGAGTTAAAGCAACGCCTGATGTATATCGGTCGTAACCTTTGGCATACGGGACATCGAGATGCGGCACTGAACCTTGTGAGTTGTCTTGAATACGGATGCGATGACTGAGCCAACCGCCACCGAGCGCCAGACGAATGCCGCCGAAACGATTGCCGTTGTCATGTAGTTTGAAGATTTTGGCAACAGAAGCACCTGTAAATAGTCCGCGCATACGGAGAACGACATCGGCATACGTATTGGTTTCGCCGATGATGTTGCCGTCGGTTGTTCGGATTTTTGCCAAAACGTCTTCATACACCGTTTGACCGAAAAGATATTGTGCATATAAGCTGTATGACCAACCTGATGGTATGCGTACATATTCGATGCCACCGCCTACACCAAGGTTGTTACCAAAACGTTTTGCCATATCTCCAGCGGGAACCTGCGCACCAAAGGAGGCATTGATATTAAAGGTGTTGAAGATTTTGGGTAGATTGCGTTGTTGCGCTATTGAAGGTAAAGAGAACACTAAAACGAAAAAAGGTATTAAGTTTTTCATATGTTGATGCCTGTTTTGCTCAATTTTATATTTTTGCAAAAGTAAAGACTCTGGACAGAAAAACGGGAAAATTGTGAAGATGAAGTCATTTGCAGTAAAAAAACAGCTTACGTAATCGCTTACAGTTCATCGGTTTTTCTCGAAAAATATATTTGCTTTTTTCATTTTTATCCCATTGAAGTACTTGAAATCGTGATATTATACCCTAAAAAAGGTATTTTACCTATTCTATTTGCTTTTTGTTAAAATATATTTAAAAAGGCATTGCGTTTATTCAATTAGGTTTATATCTTTGTCCTATCAAATCCGAAAGGAGAACGATTCTTATAAGTTATTTTTCTATGAAAATATTTAAACTAAAACCGTATAATAGAACGCATGATAAAAACTTGACATTAACAAACAAACAGAATTAACCAAGCGAAGCAGTCCCGTGAACATGGAGCATATCAAATAAAGCTTCTTCCCTTAAACCGACATATATCTTTTCTTTTCTTTAGGACTCTCTCAATTGGCTTTACAGCAATTCCGTATTTTTCTACATGCCATTCGGCAAATGTTATTGACGATGAATACATCGGCATTGTTTCAATGTTATGTATTCAAATACTACATGCAACGCCGTGTTGTTAGGCTATCTATGTCTGCACGCAGTTGAGTAGGTCAAAAACTTCATCTCTTTATGTTTCCTGATTAGTTGAATTATGGGTTTTACTGCCCCCTCAGTATTAAAGTATGTTTTTTGTTTGAATAGTGTTTTAATGATTCTATAATATTTGATTCTGTAAGATTATCTAGAGCCTTACACAATCAATAGCAAAGAGCAATAGGCTTTTCGCTATAGACAAAAAAATAAGCGATTATTCAAATAAACAAAGAGTTAGGTAAGGATAAAATAACAGATTAAAAGGTCGGCTCACGCTAATCTTATAAAATCAAAAAAAATCCACAAAGCCTAATTCTAAAAAAAAGTTCTTTGTCATCATTACATATATGTTATACGCTTTTTAACGATTTAAGTTATGCGGAGGGTTGCCCAAATAACTTAAGGGAATGATAAATGATAAATTTACAAACCGTTGATTTTCAACGGCTTCGCAAATTCATCATTTATAATTCATCATTAATAAAAAAACGGATAACAATAACTAAGAATTATAAAGAAAATCTTATACATATTTTACTTACGCGCTTTTAAACCTTTATTTCTTAATTAATCAATTCAAAATTTTTTCTCATGAAGAAAATGAATTTTTACTCAAACTGTTGTAAGACATTGTTCGCAGTGTTAATGATGCTTATGACAATCAATGCGCAAGCGCAATCTTGCGTTGGTGGGTCTCCGACTTCACCAGGTGCAAACATTGGTATTGTCGCTTGTACGGGTGCTGCTACAGCTATCCAAATCAACGACGTTTACCTTAACGGACCTGCTGCTACAGGTGTAAATCTTTACTCACTTGGTGGTGCACTAATTACCAATACGGGTGCTGGTGTTGCTGGCTTCATTGGTAAAGTCATCAAAGCAGAAGTTGTCAATGGTGCAACTGTCCTTTGTTGGGGCTACATCAAACTTGAAGACAAAACAGCTCCTGAAATTGTTTGTCCTAAAGACGTAACGTTAACTTGTGTAGCGGCAACTTGGGCTAATGGTGTAGGTGGTTCTACATTGACTAACACTTTGGCTTCAATAGGTGAGTTGAGTGGTCCATTGTCAAATGGTTCTTCATCTGCAAGTGTTAACTTAGTGACAGGTGTTGCTAACTGGGCAAGTGCTGTAGATGCAACAGGTGGCACTGGTATCACTTTCGGACCTGACAAAGGCATTCCTGCTGTAACTACTCGCGATGGACGTGTTATCGAATGTTCAAAATGGTCACAGTATTATAGCGATGCTATTACTGCGGGTACTTCAGTTTGTACAGGCTTTACAATCACACGTACATGGTGGGCAAAAGACGAGTGGGGTAATACTTCAGCTACTTGTAATCAAATTATTACAATCCAAGCTCCAGTTGCGCCAATTCTTGGAAACTTAACCGTGAATACAACATGTACTGTCGTAACTGCTGCTGTTCTTCAAGACATTTTGAACAATACTGACGCTGTGGCTCTTAATTTCAGAGTTACAGGGTTCAATGCTACTTGTGGTTTCGATTTACAGCCTAACGGTACAATGGTACTTAGAGGCACTTGCGCTGGCAGATACACTATCATGCGTATGTACAAATTGGTTAACACTTGCCTTGGTACATTTACAAATGAAACTCAAACAATCAATGTAACAGATTTATCTACACCAACGGTTTCTGCTAACTATGACAACTATACAAGAGAAGCGGGTGGTACATACTGCTGGTTGATGAACGGTACAATGAGAATGACAAGTCCTAAGTATAGAACTATCATTAACAATGTAACGACTGCATTTGCTAATAACACAGCAGCAACTGCATCTCTAATCCGTCCTTTGGTAAGCTCTACAATGTGTGGTGCTGCTAATATCCGTTTACAATTGACAGGTGTTGACAACAGTTGTGTTGCTGGTGCATTGACTTACTCTACTAATGATAGCCGTATCTCAATCTCTGCAACTGGTTTGATCACAAACAAGGTAGGTCAACCATTCATGAGAACAGTAGCTGGTGCTAATCCAGTTTTCTCTGTAACAGCGACAACTGCTTGTGGTACTTCTACAACACATTGGTTCCAAGTTGTTCTTGACGACAACATGACACCTAACACAGTTTGTAAAGTATTTACAACAGCCACAATTGACGAAAATGGTACTGTACGTGTACCACTTAGCGCATTCGAAAACGGTAGTTCAGACAACTGCGGTATCGAGCGTCAAATGGTTCGTCGTATGACAAACCCTACGGGTGACCAATGTACAAGCCGTGTACAAGTTGCTATCGCAGAGCCTGCTTTTGCAGCTAACGACGATAACTGCTGGAATGATTTTGTAGATTTCACTTGTGCTGACGTTTTAGATGGCAACATCGTTGTTGTTCTTCGTTCTGTTGATGCTGCGGGTAACTACAGCGACTGTATGATTAACGTTGAAGTAATTGACAAAACAGGTCCTACTTGTTCTAATCAACCACAAATCAATCGTCTTTGTACTGATGTTGACTTGAGCAGCTACAAAGCATTGTTCGTTCAACCTGCTGCTTTTGATAATTGTGGTATTAAATCAGTTACATCTGCTGATAACAGAGAACTTACTCTTAACTGCGGTAGAGGTGATGTTACTCGTACATGGACATTTACAGACTGTGCTGATAAAACAGCAACTTGTACACAAAGATTAGTTGTAACGACTGTATCTGGCTTTACAGTACCGAAAATTAAAAACGATACACTTTCATGTGCTTTGGGTGCTACTGATATCACTGCGATTATGGAAGCTGATAGAAGAACGATTCTTGCTTTTTCAAGATTGAATACTTACGCAAGTCCTCAAGGTGGTACTATTAAAACTTGTAGTGCACCAATCGTAGAAACTGAATACTGGAAATACAGCAGCTCAGAATACTGCCAAGTTTATCGTATTCGTTACACGATTATAGACAAGTGTGATCCTTTCTATGATTACAGTCCAGCACCATTTGTTTCTGGTAACTGTGGTGTTATGTTCCAAAACATCAATGGTGGTTTAAATTTCTACTATGGCATTGGTAATGCTAATTGTACAGAAGTAACAAGTGTTCCTTTTGGTCCAAACAGTACAAAACACATTATTATTTATGAGCGTTTCATTAATATTAATGACGTAACACCGCCTACTTCTACAGTTCCAACTACTCCTGATGCTTGTACAACATACAGCACACCGGGTATTGCTGGTGGTACTCAAGTATTGAATCAAGGTTGTACTTTTAATTATTACACAACATTGACAGGTGCTGACAATTGTGGCGCTGGAACTGGTGTATCTAACCCTGCTACTGTATCTTTCATGTGGAGAGTTGTTGCGAAAAGCGTTACAGGTGTAACTGTTGGAGCACAAGTTTCAACAGGTAATGTTGCTACAGTTGACTTGAGAAACTTAGCTTTCGGTACTTATACTGTATGCTACCGTGTAACTGACCTTTGTGGTAACATGTCTCAAGAATATTGCTACGATATCTCAGGTAGAGATTGTAAAGCGCCAGAGGTTCTTGTTCATAACAAAATCGTCGCTTTAGGTGGTATCACTGGAAATGCAACAACGGGTATGGCTATCCTTAAGTACATTGATATCCGTAACCGTATCACTGACAATTGTGCTGGTGACTTGACTAACGATAGTAAAATCAGATTGGAAAAAGGTGGTGCTACTACTGCTAATGGTCCTGCTGCTTCTGCAACTCAAGAAGTTATGTTCACTTGTGCTGATTTGTCAAATGGTACAACACCAAGCACTTATGCTTCACAACGCGACATTACAGTACGTGTTTGGGCTCAAGACAATGCTGGTAACTGGAACTATGCTCTTTCTACAATCACATTGCAAGACAACGACGGTATCTGTGCAACAGGTACAGTAGCAATCTTCGGTGCGGCTCGTACAGAGAACAATACAGTTGTTAACAACGTAACTGTTTCTTCAAGTGTAAACGGTACTGCTGTAGGTTCTGCTGATGTATCAAATGGTATATTCAACATCACAATGCCTGCTGCTACTAACGTACAAGTACGTGCGACTAAAAACAATAACGAAGATGCTGCACAAGGTGTAACAACTTTTGACATTGCTAAAGTTAGCCAACACGTATTGGATATTGAGAAATTCGTTTCTCCTTATCAAATGATTGCTGGTGACGTTGACAAATCTGGTGAAATTGATGCAACTGACATGTTACACATGCGTCGTTTCATCTTGAAAATCACACCAAGCCTTCCTGGTGGTAACTTCCGTTTCATTGACAAAGGTTACACATTCCGTAACGCTGCCAATCCTTTCGGTGAAGACTTCCCTGAAGTTGTAAACATTGCTTCACTTTCTGCTAACACTGCGGCTAACTTCGTAGCTGTTAAATTAGGTGACGTTAATGGTTCTTACAATGCATTGTCTCCACGTAGCTCACGTACATTGTCATTCCTTGCGAACGACATGAACGTAGTTGCTGGTAACGAATACACAGTAAACATTTCTGCTGACAAAATGGATGCTGCTGCATTCCAAGGTACATTTAGCTTCAACGGCGCAACTGTTAAGTCAGTTAAAGCGGGTAACTTGGCTAACATGACTGATGGTAACTTCGGTATCTTCGCTAACGCTGTAACAACAAGCTGGAACGGTAAAACTCAAGATGCATCTGATGTATTGGCTATCACTTTTGTAGCTAACAAATCTGGCAAATTGAGCGAAATGTTAACAGTAAACAGTGCATTAACTCAAGCTGTAGCTAACGATGTTGCAGGTAACGAGATGAATGTTAACTTGAAATTCAACACAGGTAAAGTTGCTGGTGGCGAGTTCGCTCTATACCAAAACCAACCTAACCCAGTTGCTAACGAGACAACAATCGGTTTCAACTTACCTAAAGACGGTCAAGCACGTTTGACTATCACTGCTGTTGATGGTAAAGTAGTTAAAGTTCTTAACGGAACTTACAAAGCTGGTTACAATACAGTAACTGTGAACAAGTCTGACTTGAACACAAGTGGTGTATTCTACTATCGCTTAGAAACTGCTGACCACAGCGCGTCTAAGAAAATGGTTATCATTGAATAATCATTCTGGTAATTAGTTATTGGTCAATTGGTTATTGGTTTTTAGTTTCTAAATAAACTATCAACCAGTAACCAATAACCAGTAACCAATCCACCAATAGCCAATCACCATTTTAAAGAAATATGCTTTAAATCGGTTTTTGGGATGGCCTCTCGCGACTTTTAGTCCGAGGGGCTTTTTTTATGTATTAAATGTAAAATGATAATTAACGAATGTAAAATGTAAAAGTCGGGTGTCGTCCTCATTTTTACATTTTACATTTTACATTTAATATTTTACATTTCACATTTTTAAAACACAAAAGCCGACCCCTCAGTAAAAGGTCGGCTTTTTCTTCTTTTGAATCAGTTTTCACAAGTAGTAGGTGAACGTAAATAATCGCTCAAACTTTACGAAAGTTTTGAACTTTCGTAAAGTGGTTAAATATTGAAAATCAATAACTTACGTGAGGTTTTAAATATGGCAAAATTCCCGATTATTTAAGTTGGACTACTTATGTAAGGATTTTGTAGGTTTTAGTTGGTCTTTGTCTAAATCTTTAGCATCCTACCAATCAAGTAAATCCTAATTCAAAACTAAACCTCAAAATTAAACCCCCGCTTCAAATAATCCTGATATTTCTCTTCATCAAACTTATACAATTGAGCAGGACGATGGGCGACCCCCCTCAGTATAGCGCCCTCTTTAAGGATATTCATTTTCAGAATCTTAGTCCTAAAATTCCTTTTATTCAGTTCCTTTCCCAAAATCCGTTCATACAGTTTTTGCAATTGAGTCAATGTAAAATATTGCGGCAACAACTCAAAACCAATAGGCTGGTAGCGTACTTTCCCCCGCAATCGTTGAACCGCCATATCCATAATATCAGCATGGTCAAAAGCCAGAGCAGGTAAGGCACTAATCGGAAACCAACGCACATCTTGAGCATCAGAATCTGCACCAATTTTATGCTGTGCTAAATTAATCAATGCAAAATACACCACTGTTACAACGCGACCACGTGGGTCTCGATTGGGCGTTCCGATGGTATAAAGTTGCTCTATAAATACGTCAGAAACACCTGTTTCTTCTTTCAATTCTCTTAAAGCAGCCTCAACCAAAGGTTCTTCCATATCCACAAAACCACCTGGCAATGCCCAAGTGCCTTTGAAAGGGTCATGTCCCCGTTGAATAAGAAGTGCTTTAAGCCGACTGGATTCATCAAGACCCAAAATAACGCAGTCAACAGTCAATCTGGGGCGAGGATATTCGTACGTATATGCCATAATTTGATTTGCTTTTAAAAATTCAAATGATTGCTCAAAAATACGCTTAGTTTCTCAATAAAACTAACTCGATACTTTTTTACTCGCCTAAATCACAAATTTTCCTCCCAAACGTTGTTAGAGCATGCAATTCATCCGGTGAACGAGCGTTTCAGCATAACAATAAAAATAAAAAATGAAGTTTAAATTCCTACTTTGTAGCTTAACGATGATGAGTCTTATCATATTAAATTCATCATTCACCATTTATCCCCCGACCCCACAGGGGAGTGGTCCAGCCTCCCCTGTGGGGTCGGGGGATTCACCATTACCCTGGCGTGAATACAAGAGTTTTGATGGCAAATTCCGTGTCATTGTTCCCGAAGGAGAGATGACTGAAAAAGTGTCAAAGATTAAAACAGCAGTCGGGGAGTTACCTTATCATACCTTTTTAAATCGCCCAAAGGAAAAAAGCCCTGAAAACGTCTTCTATCTCGTCAATTATTGCGATTATCCAAAAGGCACTTTTCATCCAGATTCGACGGAATTAATCAACGAATTTATGACAACAACCATCGAATCATCTGCCAAAAGTGTGGGTGGCAGCGTCACCTATTCAGGCGATATTGAGCAGCTCGGTAGAAAAGGTAAAGTTTGGCGTGTCCAATACAACAACGACAGGGCATTAATAAAAAGCAAATGTTTTCTCGTCGGTGACCGTTTTTATATGATCCAAACCATGATGCTGCGTGAAAAAGCTATGAACCCATCAGCGGATAAATTCCTTGATTCGTTTCAGTTCTTTTAGATTATTTTTACCAATAATCAATATTCATTCATCAATACTCAATCTAGCAAAGATTCTTGCTTATTTTTACGCAAAAATAAAGAGATGAAAATTTGCGTCTTCCCTGGTTCTTTTGATCCCATCACATCTGGTCACGCCGATATAGTGCAGCGGGCTTTGCCACTTTTTGATAAAATTATCATTGCAATTGGCACAAATTCACAAAAAAACAGCCTCTTTACCTTAGAACAGCGTAAACAGTGGATAGGTGATGTCTTTGCCCATGAACCCAAAGTAGAAATTGGAACTTTTGAAAAACTGACAGCCGATTTCTGCAAAAAAGTAAATGCGAAGTGGATACTGAGGGGTCTGAGAAATGCCTCTGATTTCGATTATGAAAAAACCATTTCACAACTCAATTTCATAGTCGGCAATGGCGTAGAAACCATGTTTTTGATTTCACAACCGCAGTTTTCACATATTTCTTCTACGATTGTACGCGAAATCATCAAGGGCGAAGGCGATGCCTCACCATTTTTACCTTCTCAAATTAAAATTTATCAACTAAGTGATAACAATCAATAGGCAACGATTAACAGATATCAGGAAAAAATATCTTCTGTCTATTATCAGTATAATTATTTCAAAAAACAAACTCCTATGAAAAAACAGGCAATCTTTTTCTTGTCTTTTTTATTTAAAACCTTCCTTTTTGGTCAAAACCTTGCCGTTGGAACAATTTGGTACTACCACCAAAGCGCTTTGTTTGGCGAAAATGGCAATTATATCAAAATGCAAATCGTTGCTGATTCAACGATAAATGGTAAGATTTGTAAAAAATTTATGGGCGGTTTTGGCTGTTCTAAAATCCCAGATAGAGGGGAATTTGTGTACATCGAAAACAAAAAAGCCTATCGTTACGATTTTGATCGCAACCGCTTTTGGTTACTATATGATTGGTCAGCAAGGATTGGCGACATTGTGACCATTTATGTACCACAAAAATCGGGTGTTGATTCATTCAAAATACGCATAGATTCTGTTACAATATGGACACCTAACGGTGAGCCGCTTATCGTTCAAAAAACGTCGCGGGTGGGCGCCAGCCGTTGGATTTATGCCAGTCAACAAATCATTGAAAAAATAGGTGCAAATGCCGTCTTTTTCCCACAATCGACGAGCTGCGATCCCGTACAGTATGGTAGCCTTCGATGTTTTAATGAACCAAATCAATTAGAAGTCAAATTTGTTACTTACAAATGCGATTCAATCATCGTACGCGTTGGGACAAGCGACATTCTAAGCCAAAGGCAAATTACTGTTTTTCCGACCCCCTCAGTATCTGACCTTAATATAGCGATTGATGAACCCGTAAACGGCGGTTTTTCAATTGACATCATAAACACTTTGGGGCAAGTAGTTTGGCGAAGTCCAAATACGATTTACGAAACGAATAAATCCATTGATATAAATAATTGGCAATCAGGCGTTTATAATATAATTTTTACGGATAAAGAGGGTGGAAAGTTGAATCGCTCTTTTTTGAAAATTTAACCCCCCTCAGTATTTGTCGCTTATTTGTTATCAAATTATTACCTTTGCCCCGCATTTTGAGCGCTAAATGCTTTAAATAACAGTTTTTTTTTACCAAATATAAATCAATTATTATTTCTATGTCTAACGCATTCTACCACACACCTAAAACCGTCAACGAACCTTTATTAGGTTATGGAAAAGGTTCATCTGAAAAATTAGCTTTGAAAAAGGCGCTTGCCGATGCCAAATCTAAGCAAATGGATATTCCGATGTATATCGGTGGCAAACACATCACAACTTCTGACAAAGTGGCAATTCATCCGCCACATGAGTTGAAACACACACTCGGTCATTACAGCAAAGGCACAAAAGAACACGCTGAACAGGCGATTGCTGCCGCTATGAACGCCAAAAAAGCTTGGGAAGACATGGCTTGGCAAGACCGTGCAGCTATTTTTCTGAAAGCAGCTGACCTTTTGGTAGGACCTTATCGGGCGCGTATGATGGCGGCAACGATGCTTTGTCAATCAAAAAATGCGTATCAAGCAGAGATTGATTGTATTGCCGAACTCGCTGATTTTTGGCGTTATAATGTCCAGTTTTTAACAGAAATCTATAATCAACAGCCGAATAGCTCAACAGGTATTTGGAATCGGACGGAATACCGCGCTTTGGAAGGCTTTATTTTTGCCTTAACGCCCTTCAATTTTACGGCAATCGCAGGCAATTTGCCCGCCGCACCTGCCTTATGTGGCAATGTCGCTGTTTGGAAACCTGCTGAATCGCAAATTTATTCTGCCTGTGTCATCATGGACATCCTCGAAGAAGCGGGTTTGCCAGCAGGTGTCATCAATTTGATATATGTTGATGGTCCAACAGCAGGAGAAGTCATTTTTTCGCACCGTGATTTTGCGGGTTTGCACTTCACAGGTAGCACAACAACCTTCAACCGTTTGTGGCAAACAATTGCGACAAATTTACCAAAATACAAATCCTATCCACGAATCGTAGGTGAAACAGGCGGAAAAGATTTTGTTATGGTGCATCCTTCTGCCAATGCCAAAGCCGTTGCAACCGCTTTGGCTCGAGGTGCATTCGAGTTTCAAGGACAAAAATGTTCCGCTGCTTCGAGGGCTTATGTACCTCAGTCGTTGTGGAATGATGTGAAAAGCTATCTCGTAGAAGACCTGAAATCTATGAAAATGGGCACAACAGAGGATTTTACGAACTTTGTCAACGCTGTGATTGATGAAAAAGCATTTGACAAAATCAGCAGCTATATCGTTGATGCGAAAGCAGCAAAAGATGCAGACATCATCGTAGGTGGTAATTTCAGCAAAACAGAAGGTTACTTCATTGAGCCAACTGTTATTGTCGTGGACACCCCTCAGTATGCGACGATGTGTGAAGAGATTTTCGGGCCCGTTTTGACGATTTATGTCTATGCAGACAATGATTTTGAAAAAACATTAGACATTTTGGATGCAACATCGCCTTATGCTTTGACAGGTTCTATATTCTCAACCGACCGTGCAGCCGTTGCGGTGGCGACGGATAAATTACGTCATGCAGCAGGTAATTTTTATATCAATGACAAACCTACGGGTGCGGTTGTCGGTCAACAACCTTTTGGCGGTGCGCGATTGAGTGGCACGAACGATAAAGCCGGTTCAGCATTGAATCTATATCGTTGGTTATCAGCACGGACGATTAAAGAAACTTTTGTTTCTCCAACCGATTATCGCTATCCTTTTTTGGCGGAAAAATAGGTTTTAAAAAATAAAAATGTTTAAAAAGTGAAAAAGGGAGTGCATTTGTGCATTTCCTTTTTTATATTTGAACATAATTTCCTTTTAAAAACAACTCTAATGGGCGTAACAATTCACTATCGAGGCAAACTGAAATCACCAGACCTCATAACAACATTGATGGATGAAGTCGAAGAAATTTGTATTTCTAATGATTGGCACTATCAATTGCTCAATGATAAGACGCCTGTGGCTGAAGCGACTTTGACCAACCCTTTTTCACTCGAAGATTTTGAATCAGATCCAGATTTCGATTTTGAGCCTGACAACTATCAGGGCGATTTGCGTGGTATCACTTTTGAACCGCATGAGGAGTCTGAAACAGTCACTTTTCTGTTTGATACTGAGGGGGTCTTGCGTTCCGTTTTTTCAAGCATTTTTAAGAAAAAAGGAAAATATACCTGGTGTTTTGTCAAAACACAGTTTGCTGGAGTGGATACACATATTCGCATTATCAATTTGATGGGTTATTTGAAAAAGAAATATTTCAAAAAATTTGAGATTCATGATGATGGGGGCTATTATCCTAATAACGACACTGATGAACTACGAAACCGTTTGGACTATCTAAACAATGCCATTGCCACAGTACATGATGTTTTTGAAAACCTAAGTATCAATAATTCAAAATCACCTGATGATTTTATTGATGATATAAAAGATGCCCTTTCAGCATCTTTCAAAGGAGCAAATATTCAAATCATCAAAATAGACCCCCTCAGTATGATGTCCGATATGCTCAAAAATTTAGAAGAATCAACAGATGAGGATGCCAAACCTAAGAAAAAACGCAAAAAAAAGAAAGATACTGATGAGGATATTGATTTACCTTTTTAAGTGAAAAATGCAGAATAAAAATGCCAAATGAAGAGGAGTCTTCATTTGACAATTTTTATTCTACACTTTAACAATTAGTTTGCTTTAAACTCACCGCTTGCACGGAGTTCGACATCTTCGCTAACGACTAAAGAAGGCATTGTACCAACACCAAAATCAGTCCTTTTGATATAACCTGATGCTTTAAAGCCAGCAACTTTTTTGTTAGAACGTTGATCCATTGACGTACCTAAAAGCGTTAGGTCAAGTGTCACCTTTTTAGTTACGCCTTTTATTGTTAAATCCCCTGTCAATTTATACTTTTTATCAGCTACTTTCGAGATACCAGTGCTTTTAAAAGTCAATTTTGGAAATTGAGCCGCATCAAACATGTCTGGTTTCTGCAAATGACCATCACGTCCGTCAGCACCTGTTTTTACACTTGCGATGTCTGCCGAAAATTCAAAAATGGCATCAGAAAAATCTTCTTTTGATGATGTTATTTTGGCATCAAAAGTTTGAAAATTGCCATCAACTTCAGAAAGTGCTAAGTGCGTAACTGTAAAACCAACCTTAGAGTGTGCCTTATCAGCCGTCCAAGTTTGAGCAAAAGCGGCAACAGATGTGAATAAAACGAATAAAAGGAATGAAATCTTTTTCATAAAAAAATCAGTTTTAATAAATTAATAAATTATTGAATTCTGTTTTAGAACTTCAAAAACATAGTTTAAAATGTATTTCTAAAACGTATCTTTTTGAAATCTAAACACAAAGCAAACCCAATTTTTTGAAATACTCTTCATTCTTATACCGTTCGGCATTTTAATTCTACGGTTTGGTGTTTTTATGACAAATAACGTATGGACGATTAATAAATATCAACAATCGGTTAAAAATGCCGAGTTGTAGAATGCTATGGCGAAAGAGCCGAAAAACAGGGTTCCTTTTTTTCATAAACATGTATTTTGCCGTACTTTGAGTTTTTTAAATCTTTATTTTTAATATCCATAGCATCATGCAGTCTTTCATACAGCGTCATAGAATTTTATTGATTCACATTTTGTTTTGGTGCGTCTATTCCTCTTTTTTCTTTTATCAAATCATTTATGCCCGAACGAAAGAAGAGCCAGATTGGACGCGGATTTTCAAAGATTTAGGTTCGCATATCTTTTGTATGATGATTATCAGTTACCTCAATTACTTTGTTTTTTTGCCTCGTTTTTTGAAACATCGCAGTTTAGGGCGTTATTTATTAGAGTTTTCTGTGCCATTTGCTCTGTCAATGTATGGACTTTGGCGGCTAAAACTGTTTATCATTAGTGGATGTGCTTTTTCAACGCCTTGGATTTATACTCAACGATTTATTGTTAACCTCACTTTGAGTTCTTTACTTATCGTTCTTTTTGTCGGTATGTTGAAGTTTGCAGAAGACTGGTTTGAGCTTGAAAAAAAGAAAAAAGAGATAGAAAATGAGCGTTTGACCTCCGAATTACGCTTTTTGAAAGCCCAAATTAATCCACATTTTTTGTTCAATACCTTGAATAATCTCTATTATTTGGCATTCACTCAGTCGCCAAATACAACAGAAGTGATTGCTAAATTGTCGCAAATGATGCGTTATATGATGTATGATTCCAATCATCCCCGAGTACCCCTCAGTAAAGAGATTGAATATATGCAAAATTATATCAGTCTTGAAAAATTGCGATTCAGTACAGATGTTCCTATTTTGTTCGAAGTACATGGCAATGTGGACGGCGCGATGATTACGCCATTGATTTTTATTACTTTTTTGGAAAATGCTTTTAAACATGGTGTCAGCAATGCGGCTAAAAACGCTTGGGTAAAAGTCGCCATAGATATAAGCGGAAAGGCTTGTGTTTATACCGTTGAAAATAGTAAAATTACAGATAACGATAAAACTGTAAACGAAAAATCGGGTATTGGTTTACAGAATGTCAAAAGACGCTTAGATTTGAGTTATCCCGACAATTATGAATTGAATGTACAAGATTTGGCAGACCGTTACGTGGTCGAGTTGAAAATGAATCTAATATGATATTGACTTGCATCATCGTCGAAGACGAGCCATTGGCACGCAATTTATTGACGCAATATATCTTGAAAATGCCTTCGCTGACATTGCATCAAGCGTTTTCCAACCCCTTAGAAGCTATGGCTTTTTTAAGGAATACGCCAACGGATATACTTTTTTTAGATATTCAAATGCCTGAAATTACAGGTATTACGCTGCTCAAAATACTTCAAAAGAAACCAATTGTTATTTTGACAACGGCTTATTCAGAATACGCCATAGAAGGTTATGAATTGGATGTGACCGATTATTTACTAAAACCCATTACGTTTGAACGCTTTTTGAAAGCCGTTGAAAAAGCGACGCAACGCATTATTTCGACTCAACCGACTTCGTTTTCTAAGGAAATAACGACTCAAAAAGGGGTTGATACTGAGGGGGGGGATTCAAATGTTCATGAGGGTATAAAGCCTGAACAAAGTGTAAATGTGTCAGAAAATGCGGCTTTCCAACCATTTATATTTGTCAAAGACGGCACAAAATTGGTCAAAGTACGCCTCCATGATATACTTTATATTGAAGGTTTGAAGGACTATGTAACCATACATACCAAGCAAAAAAAAATTGTTACCCTACAACGTTTAAAAGTATTAGAAACGCAATTGCCTGAAAACCAATTTATTAGAATCCACAATTCTTACATCGTTTCCTTAGAAGCCATAGATGTCGTGCATAAAGAACGCGTGCAAATTGGGAATACATTTTTACCTATCAGCGACACCTATCGGAAGGCGTTCAAGGATTTTATTGAACGCAACAACATACGTTTGGATTGATGTTAATTCATAAAAACGGCCCACTCCTCAACATCTCTAATTTGGACATCTATATGTTCCTTCAATGTCGTTGATAAGGACAAACCCACATAGTCTGCTTTAATGGGGAAAGATTTGTGTTTTCTATCAATCAAAACAGCGACTTCTATTTTTTTTGGTAAAACGTCGAGAAAGGGTTTAATGGCATAAAAAATCGTTCGACCCGTATTCGCCACATCGTCTATGATGATAACGACCTTGTTTTGAATTTGCTCAATAGGCATATCCAAAACAATTGGATGCGTCGCAGGTGAAGCGGGATTCAACAACAAACGGGTGAGCGTAATATTGGCTTCTGTGCGCCCGACAAGCTCTTGCATCAACAAATCAGCCATGACTAAACCATTATTATTGATACCCGCGAGGATGATTTCAGGCTCGTTGAGGTTGCGTTCGAGTATTTCAATGGTCAAACGACGGATTTTTTGCCGGATTTGTTTCTCGTTTAAAATTTTCATTATTCTATTTTTTTGTTTGACACGAATATCACGAATTATACGAATTTTATTTTATGGAAATTTAGTGTCATTCGTGCAATTGGTGTCAAAAATAAGGCTCAAAATTGACCATTTTTCATTTAAAAATACAAACTCTGAAAAGAATGTTTCTAAATTTAAGCATTAGTAGTGAAAATTCGCTAATTTCATTTTATTTTGCTTCTCTAAAATGCTTTCAACGGTAAATTTACTGAGGGGGTGTTTCCAATTACAAATTACGAATAATCAATAACCAATCATGGCTCAAGCAATATTTATCCTCATATCCATAGCTGCTTTTGGCAAAGCGTGGCAAAATTTCATGAAAATTCGGCGCAATATCCTTTTTGGGCGCGACGAAAAAATCGGTGGTAATGTCATTGAACGTTGGCGCAACGTCTTTCTCATTGCATTAGGACAACGAAAAATGTTCAAACTGACCATTGCGGCGGTTTTGCACCTATGTATATATGTGGCTTTTTTGTTTACACAGGTCGAGTTGATTGAGATTTTGATTGATGGTACTTTTGGCGTTCATCGCTTTTTTGCACCTTATTTAGGTGTTTTTTACACTATAATTGTAAGTACGATTGAAATATTGAGTTTTTTAGCTTTAATCGCAACAGTCGCATTCTTGGCAAGACGTTTTATCCTAAGACTGAATCGTTTCCAACAAACGGAGATGAAAGGATTTCCAACAATTGATGCGGCACTGATTTTAATCTTAGAAATCTTCCTCATTTTTGCGATTACATGTATGAATGGTGCGGATTCTGTTTTGCAAACCAGGATACCTGAGCTCTATCATCCAGCCGGCCCGTTTGCAATTTCGAGTTGGCTCGGTCCCGCTATTTTGGGCAATTTGGATACACATTTTTTGGTTGGAATAGAGCGTTTTGGTTGGTGGTTACACTATTTCATTGTACTGACATTTTTGAATTATTTGCCATTTTCTAAGCATTTACACATCATTTTTGCGTTTCCCAATACCTATTATGCCCGCCTCAACTCACGTGGCGAAATGGAAAATATGCCCATCATCATGAACGAAGTGCGGACTTCAATGGGTTTGGAAGCGATGCCCAATACGCCCGTTATGATTGAGGGAGAGATGCCAACTTTTGGCGCAAATGATGTTCAAAGTTTAAGTTGGAAAAATATTCTGGACGCATATACTTGTACGGAATGTGGACGTTGCACCGCTGCTTGCCCTGCCAATATAACAGGTAAAAAATTGTCGCCACGCAAAATTATGATGGATGTACGTGACCGTGCCGAAGAGATTGGTAAGCACATGGATACGGGTGATATTCGATTGATAAACAAAGAGTTATGTCCAGACGATACAGTTCTAACAGCTCAAAACTTTACGGACGGCAAGTCTCTTTTTGACTATATTTTAAAAGAAGAAATCCACGCCTGTACGACTTGTAACGCCTGTGTAGAAGCCTGTCCTGTCTTGATAAATCCACTGGATATTATTTTACAATTGCGCCGATATGAGATTTTGACGCTTTCAGAAGGACCAAAGGATTGGACACCAATGTTTACAAGCCTTGAAAATTCAGGTGCTGTTTGGCAAATGCCAGTTGAACGGGAGGCGTGGATTCAAGATATTAAGTGAAAAGTGGTAAGTGAAAAGTGGTAAGTGAAAAGTGAAAAGTGAAAAATGCCGCAATTGAATCTATCAATTGCGGCATTTTTCACTTTTCACTTTTCATTCAGAAAGTAACACTTCCAATTTCATGCCCCGTGAGCCTTTAATCAAAATACATGTGTCTGCGTCAAAATGTTGTTTTTCAAACCATTCCTTTGCCTCTTTATTTGATTCAAAAATACCCCCCTCAGTAGTAACGGCTATTTTAGCAAAAGCGTGACCAACTGCAACCAAAGTATTGAAATTCAAAGACTTAGCTAAGTCGTAAACTGCCTTATGTTCTGTGTCGCTCTCCTCTCCTAACTCAAACATATCGCCAATAATAGCAATTTTGTTCTTTTGAGGCATCTGCGCCAGACTTTTCAAAGCTAATGAAAGGCTCGACGGGTTGGCATTGTAAGCATCTAAAATGACTGTGGCTTTACCATGTTTGACGAGCTGCGAGCGATTCATACTTGGCACATATTCACTGATGGCTTTGCTTATTTTTCGTCCGGGTACTTTAAAGTATTTGCCAATTGCAATAGCCGTCATAACATTTGCAAAATTATAATCACCGACAATATGTGTGTCTACTTGCAAAATTTCTCCCTTTTCACTCAAAAAACTCACTTTTAGCAAAGGGGCAGCAGTATCTAAACGTGCTTGATACCGAGGGTCTGACATGGACAGGTTTACGTTTTGATGATAAAAAATTTTGTGCAGACCCTCTTCTGGCAGCCACTCTTTTAAGAACGGTTCATCTTCATTGACAAAAACTGTCCCTCGATTATTCGCCAACCACCGATATATTTCTGAATTGCCCATTTTCACGCCTTCAATACCGCCAAAGCCTTCAAGGTGGTCTTTGCCCATATTGGTGACAACACCATGCGTCGGTTCCAAAATGACACATAAATCATGCGTCTCGCCTTGGTGATTGGCACCGATTTCTATAACAGCCGCTTCCTGAGCTTCTGTCAATTTCAGCAAAGTAAGCGGTACCCCTATATGATTATTAAAATTTCCTTTCGTAAAATGTGTGTTGTATTGACTATTCATCACAGCCGCCACAAGTTCTTTAGTAGTCGTTTTGCCATTTGACCCTGCAATCGCAATAAAAGGAATGTCAAATTGACGACGATGATGGGTTGCTAAGTTCTGAAGCGTTTTCAATACGTCTTCAACAAGAATAAAACGATCGTTTTGTTTAAAATCGGGATTATCGATGATAGCGAAAGCGGCTCCTTCATCAAGCGCTTTCTGCGCAAATAAATTTCCATCGAATGTTTCGCCTTTTAATGCAAAAAAAAGACACCCCTCAGTAATGTTTCGACTGTCCGTCGTAACAATCGGATTTGTTCTAAAAATTTTATAAATTTCGTCGATATTCATACTTTTTGATTTTTAATTAAGGGCTAAAATTAGGCTAAGTTTTTAAATTATGGCAAAATTGAGCATCATTCATAGGGAAACATCAAAAAAGTTTGACACTGTTAATTTTATCTTAATAAATCTTTACTTTTTTTTCAAAAAAATAGGGTGAATTTGAAAATGTCACTTATCTTTGTGCCGTTAAGAATAAACATAAATCCAAAAAAGGTTTTCAAAATTATTTGCTTTTATAAAGTAGTATATATACATTTGAAAATTATTTTGTCTAAATTTGTGACTATTCCTACCGCTTGCGTCTCAATAATTAGAATTATAAAAAGTTACAATTGCAACCTTTTTTTTTAAAGTAAGTTACTTTTTAAAAATTTACGTCTAAATGACAATAGGTTTGCAACCTAAAATGCGATTGTAACGTTTATAAGGATATAAAAAGAAATTTAAATTTCCCAATAGGGGATTTATATGTAGATTGTTTTCATTTGGTTTTTTGGGGTTATACAGGGTGTCACTCGTTCTTCGAGTTGCCGCCCTGTTTTTTTTTGCCCAACTTTCATCTCCTGCCCATTTTGAGCTGTGTTTTTCTGTGGAACTATTTTCCGAAAACGTTGGTTTTCCTAACACCAATAAAGCAAAATATTCTTTCACCGATTAAAAACAAAGCACATGAATCTCACCGTTCAGTCTAAACTCGAATCGTTGCGTCTCGGCACGCCTCAAGTTTTCAAAAACTTAGCGATTATCCCTCTTTTTGACGAAGCACCTTCTGCGCTCGACTACATGAGCCTAAAGTCCGCTTTGGAAAAAGGCTTGGCATTTGTCACCGAAGTCAGTGAAGGCGGAAGCGTTCCTGAACTCAAAGTCACCAACAAAGCGACTAAACCAATTTTGTTGATTGACGGCGAAGAGCTCATCGGCGCAAAGCAAAACCGCATTGTCAACACGTCTATTTTACTTGCCGCAGAAAGTGAAACGCTCATTCCTGTTAGCTGTACAGAGTCGGGACGTTGGCGTTACAAAAGTCGAGAGTTTGAATCATCTGGCAATATGATGTATGCCTCTGCTCGTAGTGCAAAATCTGCTCGGGTGACAGAAAGCAAGTTGATGTCAAACAGTTATGATGCCAATCAAGGTCAAATTTGGCGTGATGTGGATGCTTTACACGTCAAAAACCGTACTTTATCGGATTCATCTGCCATGAGCGATTCGTATAGTCAGCGACATGATGATTTGTCGGAGTATCTCAAGGCGTTTCCACTTTTAAAGAATCAAAAAGGAATTATCGCACTTGTCAATGGTAAACCTTGGGCTGCTGATTATGTATCAAATGCGGCAAGTTATGCGGATTTGCATGATAAATTAGTCAAAAGTTTTGCGGCTGATTGTTTGTCTTTGCCAGTTAAGGAGATGGAATCGAACGAAAATTTGGCAATTGATGCGTGGAAAGCATTGCGAGACTTGTCAAAAAGCACCGAATCCGTTGTTCAACCCATCGGTTTAGGTTCAGATATTCGCTACAATGCGCCTCATATCGGTGCGGCAGCTTTGGTTTACGAAGACTCTTTGGTGCATATTACCATTTTTTCTAAGGACAACCTTGCAAATGAAACAGAAGGATTTGAAACAAGAAGTGATTTTAACGTTGGTGACAATTTGCGTCGGCAGCGTCATTTTTGATAATATATGATTTAGCACTGTTTTTAAGAAAGGGCAGTATAATAAGAAACGTAACCGATATTCAAAGTATCGGTTGCGTTTTTTATTTTAGAGGAAGGGCTTATTAATTCTTTCTTTAACCATGTAGTTGTAAATTTGTCGCAAAAAATAACTTATGAAATCCATACTCATCAAAAATGGACAAATCGTCAATAGAGGACAGATTAAAGTTCAGGACATTTTAATTCGCAACGGCATTATCGAACGCATTGATAATCAAATAGATGCACACGTTGATATTGAAATTGATGCCACGAATAAACATGTTATTCCAGGCATTATTGACGACCAAGTTCATTTTCGTGAACCAGGCTTGACGCATAAAGCAACCATTAAAACAGAAGCACGCGCTGCCGTAGCGGGAGGCACTACGTCTTTTATGGAAATGCCGAATGTCAATCCCCCGGCAGTAACTCAGGTACTTTTGCAAGAGAAATACGACATTGGCGCGCAAAATTCTCTTGCCAACTACTCATTTTTTATGGGTGCAACCAATGACAATTTAGAGGAGGTTTTGAAAACAAATGCGCAAAATGTCTGTGGTATCAAGGCATTTATGGGCAGTTCGACGGGTAATATGCTCGTTGACAATCCGACGACATTAGAAAATTTGTTTTCAAAATGTCCGATGTTGATTGCCACACATTGCGAAGACGAAGCGACAATTCGGCGCAATACAGCAGAAGTAAAACAAATGCTTTCTGATCGTGGTATGGAAGCGACGGCTGCATTTCATCCCATAATTCGTAACCATGAGGCGTGTTATATATCGTCTCATTTTGCCGTAGAATTAGCTAAAAAACATAATACACGTTTGCATATTTTGCACATTTCAACGGCAGATGAAGTCGCTCTTTTTGACAATAAGACCCCCCTCAGTAAAAAACGTATTACAGCCGAAGTTTGCGTGCATCATTTGTATTTTAATGAAAGTCAATATGCTACGCTTGGTAATTTGATTAAATGCAATCCAGCGATTAAATCTAAAACAGATCAAAAAGCATTAATGGCTGCTTTGCTCGATAATCATTTTGACATTATTGCAACAGACCACGCACCTCATACTTGGGAAGAAAAATCGAAACTCTATTTTGACACGCCATCAGGTTTACCGCTTGTTCAACATTCATTGAATCTGATGTTGAGTTTTTATTTTCAAGGTAAAATATCGCTTGAAAAGATTGTTGAAAAGATGTGTCATGCACCTGCTGAATGCTTTCAAATTGACCGTCGCGGGTTTCTCGATGAGGGCAACTGGGCAGATATAGCTATCGTAGATATTAATAAACGTTGGAAAGTGACACCAAAAAATATTCATTACAAATGCGGTTGGTCACCACTTGAAGGTAAAATACTGAGGGGGTCGGTGGAAACGACAATTGTGAGCGGTCATTTGGCTTATCAAAATGGACAATTTTTTGAGGATAGAGTAGGAGAGAGGTTGCATTTTAATCGTTAAGTATTTGGATATTAAGATGTTAAGTGTTAAGATGTTATGTATTGAGTTCTGAACAATGAGCATTTTACATTGAACATCTTAATATCCGATTATCAAATGACATTTTTATTTTAAATATGGGATACTAATTTATGTTTTTGCCATAGCTTTTTAGAGCTTCATTGGTACTGTTTTTGATAAAATAAGACATACTGTTTTAACTTTTGATAATAAAAACACGATTTGACTGTGAGGAAATTAATCATATTGGCACTTTTTAATATGGCACTTCATGCTAATGCCCAACCTATTGATATATCAAAAAACAAAACAAACACTTCTCCAGCTTCATTTGAAGACTTCCGTCCTTTGACTTTTGAGGATTATCTTGTGCAACTGACTTGGCAAAACAGCTTTGAATTAGAAGGTACCAAATATGAGATTGATGCCCGGGGGCAAGAGATTACTTTAGCAAAAAAAGATTGGACACGGAATTTGCAAGCAGGTGTGAATATGAACGACGTGAGTTTTCCATATTTTTTAGTCAATTCATTAGGTCAAGAGAATTTTTTGGGTAAAAAGATTGATTTGACCAAATTGCCTGCCGTGGCGACATATCCCGTTTGGAATATTGGCGTGGGTGTCAATTTTGGGGATTTGTTGACACGCAAATACAAAGTTAAATTTGCTGAGAATCGTAAAAAAATGAGTGAGTCTGACCTAAATTTCAAGAAACAAAAATTGAAAGGCGAGGTCTTGAAACGGTATCAAGAGTATCTTTCTTCTTTTGATATTTTTAAAGTGCGCCTACAAGCACTTGACGCTGCTGAATCGAATAAAAATCAAATTCAAAGCCTTTTCAGTGTCAACAAAGTTCAATTTGAAGATTATAACACTGCCAATAAGGCCTATTACGATGCCCTCGAAAGCAAGGTGAGGGGAGAGGCGGAGATAAAACTTCGGCGTATTGCCCTCGAAGAATTATTAGGTGTAAAATGGGAATCTGTCGAACGTGTGAAAGGGTCGTATGAAGATAAAAGGAAGAATTGAATTGGTGTATTGTTGCAAACAATAGGGTGCATAACAAATTTGCACTTAAGCCGTCCTATTATATTTCGTATTGGTAACAAGGAGTGGGCTTTAGATACTTGAAAAGGGATTCAAATAAGCCTTTGAACGTTCTGATTACACCCATTTAAAAACAAAAGCCGCATATTCGTTTCCATGAACATGCGGCTTTGTCTTTAAATACTGAGGGGGTGGTTATTGTTTTGTAAACTCTGTCTGTCTTCTTTAACTGTATTTATATCAGTTGTTTTAAAAAACAAGTTTCAAAACGGACATGAGCGCGACCCCTCCGTAAAGTTCGTAAAACTACTGCTTGGTGATTTTGTCTTGCCATGTATAATTGCCTGCCTTCACGCGTATGAGATAACTACCTGGCACCAAGTCATTTGTGGGTAGGCTAAAATTAGCACTTCTGTTTTGCCCAACCATTTTCTTATTCAATACTTGTTTGCCAGCTATATCATAAAGACCAATCGAGACATCGTCCTCTATGGACTGTTCGACAGCCATTTCGATGTTTAATGTTTCAAGAAAGGAATTGGGAAATGTTTTAACCTTTATGCCCGCACTGAAATCAATACTCACAATTTTGGAAAACGTGCCTGTATTATCCAAGTCTTTTGAGTAAAGACGGTAATAATTGATGCCTATGCCCGGTTCTTCATCAACAAAGCTGTAAGTAACCTTTTCACTTACATTCGAGGCTTTGGGCTTTTCATATCCAATCGCTTTGAAATTAACACCGTCGGAACTGCGCTCGATAGCATACTCCGATAGGTTCTTCTCGTTGATGGTTTCCCAAGTGACAAGGCTTGTTTTACCTTTTTTTTCAGCTTGAAATAAGAGCAATGGGTGCTTGGGCAAGTATGTTTAAGGAAAGCAGACTTAAACACATCAAAGTAAGAACAGTATATTTTTTCATTTTATTATTTTTTTTAAATTCAATAATTGTTTTTTCAAATAATGGTGGTGTCCCTTTTAGGCGGGGCACCACCTAAAGAATAGGATTATTGAAAATGTTTTACAATGATATTATTCGGTGTCGTTGACCCGATATTACCCAATATAATCGCTCTGTCATTCGATGAACCATTATAACTGACATTGCCATTCATGTTGATATCCTCTTTCAGATAACCCGTCGCAATACTGAGGGGGGTAGGGGCAGTGTAACGGACATAATAAGTCCCTGCTCCTGCATTAGTGACGGCTGTGCCACTCAATGGTGAGACATTATTAGTCGCATCCGCAGCAGTGGCATGATAAGAGAATGTACCACCTGTTGGGCTCTCTCCTTTTACAACGTTTTCCAAATTCCAACCTACACAAACAGGTGTCGGTTGGGTAATGGAAAGCGTCGGTGCCACATTGATTGTCAACACTGCCGATAAGCTCGAAGGCGTAATAGTACAGCCATAAGCATCCGTTACGCTCACCAAGGTATAAGTCGTTGTCCCTGTCGGTGAAATACTGAGGGGGGCACCGCTGACGTAACTATTGACAGTTGTAGGTGAACCCGCTACATTATAAACAACGGTTACTTCTGTGGTACAGGTGCTGCTGTTATTAGCCGCATCTTTAACCGTCAAAGTAACTGTGTTCGGATTGGTAGCGATATCGGCACACGTAAAACTTGTTTTATCAATACTGAGTGTCAGTACGGCTGTACCAATGTCGGCACTGCCTTGAATGAACAACTTCACCTTTTGTTGGTCCCCTTTCTTCATCGTATGTAAGGCTTCTGTCACAAATGAGCCAATGGTAGAACCGTATTTTTTGCGAAAATCACTTTTGCTAAAGAAATATTCACCGGGTCCAAATAGTAACTTAACATTCTTGTTGGCATCTTTCAGTTGTATCTCAAAATAGCGTCCTTTCTCACCTTCAACTACTTCGTCATCGGGATGAAACACGGCGTTCCAATAGGGTCTTTCTACTTCAAAACTTTCCGCCCATTCTTTCACAGGAACAGGGTTGAGCTTAATATCCGTTGTTCCATACGCCGTTTTGATGGCTTCCTCCTCTTGTTTCAACTCTTCCGCCTCTTCGATTTGCTCCTCTATCTCTTTCTCTACGACATGCGTTTTTTCTTCTAACTGTTCTTCTTCTTGCGTGACTTTGTTGAATTCATTGTCCAGTTCATCCAGTTCCGTTGCTGTCGTTTCTTGTGCTTTTTTGCTTTCTTCTATTGTTTTCTCCAATTCTTTTTGGCTGATGCAGTCCGATTTTTCATCAAAAATATGATACCGTTTAATGAAGTCTTGTATCACGCCTTCGAGTGCGGCGGCTTTTTCACCCACCTGTTTCAATTTATCTTTCATACCAGATTTTTCAGCTATTAGCTCTATCAATTCTTTTTTCAAACCATCGAGGTTCACGACCTTGGTATCTTCGCAATTCGCAATTTCTGTTTCCAATTCTTTTTTGGGTTTCAGGTTTTCCAAATTTTCTTTTAGATCATCTGCTTTTTTATCTTGTTTTTTGGCTTCCTCAACGTCCGCTTCTACATCTTTGGTTTCTTTTTCCAGCTCCACTTGTGTTTTGGTCAAATCTTCTGTTTCTTTCTCCAATTGGGACAGTTGTTCAACCACCTCATCTTTAGCCTTGATCTGCTCGTCCAATTTTTCCAATAATTTATCTTTCAATTGGCTTTCCTTATCTGCTTCATCTGCCAAATCGCCTGCCTCCTTGACGAGGTCGGATGACTGTTTTCTTAATTCATCTAAAATCTTTCTGGGCTTGTCTTCCAGTTTTGCTTGAAGTTCGTCTTTCTTTTTTGCCAACTCCTCCAGTTTGTTTTGCAATTTATCAATAGCCGCCATGCGCTCATCAATTTTATCTTTAAGGTCATCTCCTTGTTTCGTCAAATCGTCAAACTTGTCTTTTAGTTTTTTGGATTTATTCACAACATCTTCAACACGTTTGCCGTGGTCTACTCCACGCTTGAATAAATTGCCAATTTTGCTAAACAAACCGCTGAAAGGCAGTTTCAGCTTTAAGCCTTTCAGTGCACCGAGAATATCTTTGACCGTATTAATTTTTGACAATAATCCAAAAGGACCTGGCAAAAAGGTGGCTAATCGAGAACCCAATAAACCCATTGCCCCTTTGAGCAATCCAAGTTTCGGGCGAGCAGCCCCCAAAGCATTTTTTACGCCACCTATTTTATCTTTCATTGCCTGCCCAACAGGTAATTCTTGTACGCGTTCTTTCAATGCGGTTATCTGCTTTCTTTTGCTCAACTTGGATAGGTCTTCATCTTTTGAGGCAGGCTGTGGTGTGTCTAAGGGTTTCAACAAGTTGCCTTTTTCATCGAAATAGCCCAGTTCTTTCCCCAACTGTTGATAGGTCGTTGGTAAATCATTCATGGAGGGTCCTTTCTTATTGCTCAATTCTTTGAGTTCGTCTGGGCAACTAGACCCCATACGAGTTGATAGGTTCATACCCTTTCTACTATTTTCAAATCCATCTTTTACATAGCTTTTGTTGGCATCGGATCCTTTACTATCCACAAACTTCTTGAAATCAGGGTTTTGCACATATTCATAAGCAAACTGTGCCTCCAATTGATAATGCCGAAGACAGCTTTTACCACCGAGTTGAGAGTCCTCGTATTTGTCCGTCCAGTCCTCGTTACTTGTGTAGCTGCTTTTGATTTGTTGAAAGGAAAGATAAGCCTTTTTGAATTGTTCGGTTCTTTGGCTACTAAATATACTGAGGGGGGTAGGCTTCAATGGTTCGTCCAATTGGATGGAGAAAATAGCAGTCGGACAGTCGCCTTCGGCGCAAATGGGATTATTCGTTTGTGCTTGTCCAAGAGAAAATGAACAAATTAAGCAGACAAGGGCAAGTGATAGCCGTTTTTTCATTGGCAAGTTAGTTAATTTCATCTTTGATTTTTTTATTTGTGCATGTCTTTTGTTCATACAGAAAAGAAACGCTTTAAAATGATTCATTTGGTTTTTAGGCATTATTTTATATGACCGTGCATTTTTTTTTACATGTTGAGCATTGATATCCTTTAGGTCTTACCCTGTTAAATGACAGAATCTGTATACATCGTCCTGCAATGGGTATTTTGGTTATCGGTTTTAAATCGCCACCACAATGCGGGCAAGTGATACCAAGTATCGTTTTGTGAAAGATGATTTTCTCTAAGTTCAGTATTGCCATAGTATTTGATTTCTCCACAAATTAGGAAAGGCAAAAACGACCGCCAAAAGAGAGTGACGGAATGCGACGAGACTGTGACGGAAAGCCATAACACTGTGACGAATGGAAGGACGATGTGACGATATTTTTTAAAGTAATGATGTCTATTTTAAATAAAAATAAAAAATTATACTTTCATTAACATTTTAATAAAAACAAATACATAAATTTGTTCCATACATGATAGCATGTATATGACATGGTTGCCCAAATGTTTGACAAGAACCCATAACCTCATGCTCTTCGTCTTTTTTTTATAACCAAATGAGCATCTCTTTGCCGCTTCTTGCCTTTTTGTTCAACATAATGCTGGTGTTTTCTTTCTGATTTTATGCTGTTAGGGTGTAACCTTGCGTAATTGATTGATTATCAAGGTATCGAGTGCATTAAAAGTGCTTGGTATCAGTGGGTATAATCGCAAATCACGTCCATAGAAGGAGGGTTCACGTCCATAGAAGGAGGGTTTACGTCCATAGAAGGAGGGTTTACGTCCATAGAAGGAGGGTTCACGTCCATAGAAGGAGGGTTTACGTCCATAGAAGGAGGGTTCACGTCCATAGAAGGAGGGTTCACGTCCATAGAAGGAAGGTTCCCGTCCGTAGTAGGATGGGTTCGCATTCATAGAATGGTATGGCAAGTCCATTATTTGAGATTTGGCGGAGGTATAGTAGATGGAAAAATTGGATGTTTTTGCTTTTTTTTTGCAAAAAAAAATAAAAAACATCCAATTTTTCCATCTACTATACCTTATTCCCTTAGCAAGTTTACCACAAAGTATTTGGTAAGATTTATTCCTAAGTTGTTACTCTTTGTAAATTTTAATAACATTCTTTTATAATTGCTAAAATTTTTTTCAACATGACACCATCAACTTTCAGTTGTTCGTTCTCAAATTTAGGCGATGTTGTTCGCCTCGGTTGGTTTGAATACCAACAGTATGAAAGCCGTTTTGCGGCACACAAACCCAGTAAATAT
This sequence comes from Saprospiraceae bacterium, assembly GCA_043772905.1. Lineage (GTDB taxonomy): Bacteria > Bacteroidota > Bacteroidia > Chitinophagales > Saprospiraceae > JAAFJT01. Next base: position 83,367 of record JAYVFS010000180.1, read on the forward strand.
ACACCCACGTATGGGGAAGACAATTTGAAGTTGCTTCAAGATTTTTTGGACATGGACGACTATTCTGCCCATGAAACACTTATTCAAGCCTTGAGAGTGATTTTCGTCAATGAGGTCAAAGGCGTGAATATGTCCTTTAAAACGCTCAAAAACTACATTGGCGAACTGACGACGGACAAAACCAAGCTGTTGAACTACTATAAAGATGCGGGACAACAACTGTATGACGACCGAAAAGCCAATGATTTGGCAGACAACGACAAAGTGTTGGTTGCGATGATTCGGTTTGTTCAAAACAACCAAGCTGTTTTGTTGGCAAAAGATTTACCGACCAACTTTGTGCAACAACTTAAAGACAAACAAACGAATCTGGCAGCAACTAACAAAGTTTGGTCGGACGAAAAAGCCGCAGGCAGTACCGCCAGCGATACCAAAACCATTGCGGGCAATGATTTAAAAGCCCGATTGTCTGCTATGTTTCTCGATGCTCAAATCATCTTTCAATCAGAGAAAGAGACAGCCAAAAAATTTGTTTGGGATACCCTCTTGACGCAAGTGCGTGGCGAAAGAGATGCAGGTCTCATTGGCAAAGTGATTAACAAAATGACGGAAAAAGGTGCGGGCAACGTGACAATATCTATTCCGTCGCTCAATCTATCCACTGTCAGCGATGCCACCGGACGTTATGCATTGTTGCCGTTGCCCGCAGGCACCCACAACATTGAAGCAAAAGGTGAAGGCTTTAAAACACAAGTCATTGAAAAACGGGTCGTTAAACCCAATACGATGGGGCGATTGACTTTTGAGATGGAACTGGAGTAATAATGGTGAATGGCGAATGGTGGGCAATCCCAACCATTCGCCATTCACCATTAAATTATTCGCCATTCGCCATTAAATTATTATTTTATCCCCAACAGATTGAACAGCCCTTGCCGATAAGTCTTACTCATCGGTACTTTCTGACCTGCAACGATGACTTCGGTGTATTCGATATTCTCAATAAAATCGGTGTGAATGGCAAAACTGCGGTGTGTTCTGTAAAACTTATCTGTTGGGAGTTGCGCAAGGAAATTGCTGAAAGTGGAACGAATGGTTGACGTGTGGTGGTCATGGGTATGAATGACCACGTAGTTTTCCAAACTTTCGATAAAGACGATGGACTCAAACAAAACTTTGATGAAGCGGTGCTCTTCTCTAATAAATGTGAATGTCGTATTTTTAGCTACACCATTGGTGTTTACTGAGGGGGTGCGATTAAATGTCTTAAAGTTATTGAAAGCAATTTCAATAGACACAAACAATTCTTCTTTGGTATAAGGTTTGACCAAATAAGCATAAGGTTTCACTTCTTTGGC
>JAYVFS010000181.1:0-11079 GCA_043772905.1 Saprospiraceae bacterium
GCCTTGGTCAATCATAAAGATGTTCAAAAAATAGCTTTTACAGGCTCTACGGAAGTCGGTAAAATCATCAGAAAAGCCATTGCGGGAACGGGTAAAAAAGTGTCGTTGGAGTTAGGCGGTAAATCACCTTTTATTGTTTTTGAAGATGCCGATTTGGACAGTGTTGTAGAAGGTGTGGTGGATGCGATTTGGTTCAATCAAGGACAAGTTTGTTGTGCAGGCTCTCGTTTATTGGTTCAAGAAAGCATTGCAGAGGAACTTTATAGAAAATTGAGAATCCGCATGGAGGAACTAAAAGTCGGCAATCCGCTTGATAAATGTATAGATATTGGGGCAATTGTTGCAAATGTGCAACTTAAAACGATTGAAGAATTGGTCAAACAAGGTGTTGCAGAGGGTTGTTCGCTTTGGCAACCTTCTTGGGCTTGTCCTACTGAGGGGTACTTTTATCCACCTTCATTGTTTACAAATGTGGCACCTTCATCAACCATTGCACAAGAGGAAATATTTGGACCCGTGTTGGTTGCGATGAGTTTCAGAACGCATAAAGAAGCCGTTGCTTTGGCGAACAATACCCGCTACGGTTTGGCTTGCAGCCTTTGGACTGAAAACATCAATTTGGCATTAGACATGGCGCCGCAAATCAAAGCGGGTACAGTTTGGATAAATTGTACGAATATGTTTGACGCCGCTTCGGGTTTTGGCGGTTATCGAGAATCAGGTTTTGGGCGTGAGGGCGGCAAAGAAGGTTTGTATGAATATGCAAAACCTAAAATTGAAGAATCATTTTCGGACACGCCGATTTTACCCCCCCTCAGTAATGAGGCACTTTATGCGTCTGAAAATAAAATACCAGACATTGACAGAACGACTAAAATGTATGTCGGTGGCAAGCAAGCCCGTCCTGATGGTGGTTACAGCATTCGCATAAAAAACAGGTTGGGTACATACATCGGCGAGGTTTCAGAAGGCAATAGAAAAGACATTAGAAATGCCGTTGAAGCGGCTCATGCCAACAGCAGTTGGGCAAATATGACAGGTCATGCTCGGGCGCAAGTGTTGTACTATATCGCTGAAAATTTAGCAATTAGAAGTGAGGAATTTGCCAATCGCTTGGTTTTAATGACAAATCAGAGCAAAACAGATGCTTTAAACGAAGTTGAACAAGCCATAGAACGCATCTATACTTATGCCGCTTACGCCGATAAATACGACGGTGCGGCACACAGCACTGTCCAACGCAATGTCACTTTGGCGATGCCCGAAGCCATTGGTGTGATGGGCATTATTTGTCCTGATGAATCGCCTTTGTTAGGGTTTATTTCAACGGTCATTCCAGCTATTGCGATGGGCAATAAAGTGGTAGTGATTCCGTCCGAAACGTCTCCTTTTTCGGCTACTGATTTTTATCAAATATTAGATACATCTGATATGCCAGGCGGAACGGTCAATATTATTACAGGCAAAAAAGATGAATTGGCAACTGAATTAGCCAAACACGACAATATTGATGGTATTTGGTATTTTGGCAACAAAGAAGGTTGCAAAAAGGTCGAATTGCTTTCTTCTGAAAATATGAAACGCAGTTGGGTCAGTTATGGCAAATACCGTAATTGGTCAGACAAAGCGCAAGGTGAAGGAGCGGTTTTTTTAAGAAATGCCACTCAAATTAAGAACATTTGGATTCCTTATGGCGCTTAAAAAGGATGAATTTAGAAAGTAACTAAAAAAGAACTTTTCTAATTCCGAAGGAATTTAATACGAATAACCGTAGATAAAATCTACGGAATAAACAACGTAAAATCTCTCAATTCTGAAGGAATTGAATAAGGAAATGGCCGTTAAGTATTTGATATTCAACTCTTTCAGAGTTGGGGAATGGCTTTTTGGTCGTCCGTAGATTTTATCTACGGTTATTCATATTCAATTCCTTCGGAATTAGGGAATTAAATTTTTGTATTGCAGTTTACTGAGGGGATTCATCATTTATCATTCATCATTATTCAAAATATGGCGAGTTTACATTTAGAAGCTAAAATTGGCGATATAGCCGAAACCGTTTTACTGCCTGGCGATCCGCTTCGTGCCAAACATGTGGCTGAAACGATGCTCGAAGACGTGGTTTGTTACAATCAGGTCAGAGGCATGTTTGGCTTCACGGGTTATTATAAAGGTAAAAGGGTTTCGATACAAGGCTCGGGTATGGGCATGGGCAGTGCAAGCATCTATATCAACGAATTGATAAGCACCTATGGTGTAAAAAACATCATTCGGGTCGGTACGTGCGGGGCGATTCAAAAAGATTTGGAGTTAGGTCAAGTGTTGATAGCCATGAGCGCGTCGGGCGACAGCGATGCCAATGCCTTGTATTTTAAAGGTATGCACTATGCAGCGACAGCAGATTTTGACTTGTTATACAAAGCGGTTGAAACAGCTAAACGTTTGAATATCAAAACAATACAAGGCTCGATATTCAGCACCAATACGTTTTATGATGATGCACCGAACCGTTGGGATATTTGGGCAAAACATGGTATTATAGGTGTCGAAATGGAAACGCAAATGTTGTTTACGCTCGCCAAACGATTGGGTGCAAAAGCCCTTTCTATCTTAACGGTCAGCGATAATATTGTGACAGGAACAAGTTCAAGTCAAAAAGATAGGGAACAATCCTATAACGATATGATGAAAATTGCTTTTGAAATTGCTTAAAAAGGGCGATTTACTGAGGGGGTATTTAACAAACTAAATTGATTAAAACAGCAGCAGAAATGAATAAAAAGAACATAAGTATAGACTTTTCTGAATACGCAACGTTGGATGAGTTGGCAGAAATTGATGTGACATTGATAAATAAAGCCATTGATATTGCAAAAAAATCGTATTCGCCCTATTCAAATTACCCTGTTGGAGCAGCCGTTTTGCTTGATAACGGCGATGTTTTTGCGGGAAATAATCAAGAAAACATCGCTTATCCTTCGGGAACATGTGCAGAACGGACAGTTTTGAATTATGTACATGGCAATTTTCCAGACAATAAAATCATGGTCATCGCCGTCACCGCTTTAAAATCAAATTCTTTGATGCCCGCTACGCCTTGTGGGTTTTGCAGACAAGTTATTGTCGAAATGGAGCAAAGCCAAAAGCAGAATATCAAAGTTGTTTTACATAATATAGGTGGTTCAACATTCATTTTTGAATCGGCTTTATCTCTTTTACCCTTAGCGTTTCAAGATGATTTTTTGAAAAAAACATGAGTTTTTTGGAATCATAATTGAGCCTTGAAATTTAGCCAGAGACCACAGATTGAGCATTTTGTGTTAAATTACTGAGGGGGGTGTGGCATTAAAAATCCTTCTTTTTAAACACCCGAATAGCAAAATACAAAGGCACAACTGCCCATAGTATCATCACGCCAAAGGCGAAACTCATACCCAAAGCCGAACCAAAAAACTGTTTGTAAATTGCTCCAGTATAACCCATCATTGCTGAAACGTCCATTTGCAGCATGACGAAGACGCGTCCTAAATCAATCGGATTCAATGCTGTGAAGCCCAACATCGCTTTTTCAAGCGGATAATCGCTGAATGTGAACATCAAAAATAAGATGAGAAAATCATAAATCAAGGAAAAATAGAACCATAGCATAAGGGCTACGCCAATGCCTTTTGCCTTGTCTTGCGTGACGGCAGCGACCCAAAAGGCGATGCTTGAAAAAATAAAAGTCAATAAAATACCTGATAACAAGAGTGAAATCCCTGCGCCGTCAGCCGAAAATATCAACACAGGTATGCCGATGCCGATTAAAAAAGCGGCAGAAAGCGATAAAATAACACCCGCAAATTCGCATAACAATAAACGAATGCGTTCTATTGGTTGTGCCAACATGAGTTCGATGAATTGATATGAGTTGTAATAATGTATCGTCGTAAAAATGACGCTGACCAACGGGACGATGATGAGAACGATGTTCAAAAGGTTTAAAACGCTCTTTGAGGCATTCGTTTCAGTCGCAAAAAGGGCGGCTGAAATGAGCAATAAAAAAGCGGTGTAGCCGATAATCATGCGGCTGCGAAGTATGTCGTAAAGGACGTAACGGATGATTTTCATTTTTTAGATTTTAGTGATTTATTGACCACAGATTTGACGGATTCGACGGATTTACGCTGATTTTCTTTTTTTGATTAAACTATTTTATGCTTTTCAAGCGAATGAATATTGTTTTTTACTGAGGGGTGTGCGTGACCATTCATTTGAAAACGCACACCTTCTGTCATAACAGCAGCTATTGCACGTGCCAAACGGTTTTCATTTGTCACTGCTTTGAGGGCTTCGACGGGTTTGAAAAATTGCAGTTTGCCGTCTTGTAAATACATGACATCGGTGGTCATTTCCTCCAAATCGCTGAGGATGTGCGAGGTCAAAAGTATCAATTTACCTTTGCTTTTTTCTTTCAAAACTTTGGCTTTCAATACTTCGGAAGCCACAGGGTCAAGCCCTGCGGTCGGTTCATCGAGCACCAATACTGAGGGGTCGAAAAGGAAGGCGAGGCAGGCACTGACTTTTTGAATTGTACCACCTGAAAGCGTCCGCATCGGTTTATCGAATTGCTTTTTAAGGTCAAAAGCGTTTAACAATTCTTCATCGAGCTTAGAACCGTGTTTTTTACGCAAATCAATCATCATATCAAAAATTTGACTGATGCGCATATTGTCGGGATAACGCCCAATTTGAGGCATATAACCAATGTCATTTCGGTAATCGCAAGAAGTTGTCACGTCTGTGCCTTTAAAACGTAATGTTCCCGAATCGGGAATGACCATGCCCAATAGCGCTTTTATCAAGGTTGTTTTGCCCGAACCGTTGGGTCCGATGAGCGAAATCGCTTGTCCTTCGCTGAAATGTGCGGTGATGTTTTCTAAGGCTTGCAATTTGCCAAATCGTTTGCTAATATTTTGAATATCTATCATTGGAATTGATTATTTTCTATTGATGATTGATTACTGGTGTGACTTAAAATATTCAATAAACAATCATCAATAGTCAATCGAAATCGGTTTCATCATGGGTTGCCCGTCCACCAAATCTTCGGGTGTTAGGCTTGGAAAAATCTTTTCGGCGCGTTCCATCAGATTGACCATAAAACTGTGTAAAAGCATCAAACCATGCGGCATTTGTTCAATAATTGAAGCAAAAAGGCTTACAGGATGATACGGAACGTCGCCTATACCGTCGTGGTTTAAGTCATAACCTTCGTATTTATCCCAATAATTTTTATCAAAACTATTGAGCGTCGTCATGCCGTTTGTGGCAATATCAAAGGTATTTGCGGTGAAATTATTTTCTATAAATGGGTTGTCATCGCAACTTGCTTGCACCCTTACCGCCCAGCCGTTTTCATGGAATTGATTGTGCAAAACAGTCGTTCTGCTCGTACCTTCCATAAAAATACCGACTGTATTGTTGTTAAAAGTATTGTTTTCAATACGGCTGTCGGATATATCTTTCAAGAGCAAGCCGTAAGCCGCGCTGCCCCAATTGTGGTCAAAATGATTGCGCAACATCGTAACGTGCCGCGTGTACATGACGGCAACACCCGCCCCGTTGTCGCGGATGGTGTTGTCGGTATAAGTATCGTTGTGGGAAAACATAAAGTGCAAACCGTAGCGAATATTACCTGTTGAAAGATTGTATTCAATAGTAGAATTAGTGACAAATTCGAAGTAAATGCCGTCTCGATGCCCTTTTATTTGATTGTTTTTGATGTATAAACTGTCGCATTTCCACGCGTGAACGCCGTTGCCTGTGTTTTGTTCTTCTGAAGGTTTACCTGTTATAAGATTGCCATCGGCAGTGCAATGATGAGAAGCAGAAAAATAAATGGCGAAATAGCCATTTTCAATATGATTGCCGATGACGTGTACGTTTTGGGCTTCTAACACCTTAACGGCTGCCCAATCTATCATCGCTGTTTTGCCGATATTCATCAAATGAAAACCTTGAATTGTAACATTGTCAGATTTTACAGTAAATATTTCATTTTGATATTGGGCATCAATAATTGGGAAATTTTCGCCGATTATACTGAGGGGTATGCTTACAACTATTTGATTTTCAGCATAATAGCCGTTTTTGACCAAAATGGTGTCATAAGGTTGTGCCGATGCCATCGCTTGTTTTATAGAACTGCCGTTTACGACTTCTATCTTTCGAGCGAAGAAAACAGTTGGTAAAAGCAGCAAAAGGAGAATCCAAAAGTTTTTCATGTAAAAGGCGTTTTTTAATGGATAGTTGATAATGGATAATGGATAATTTTTTTGAAAAAACCGTATTCTAACAATTAGATTTTTATTAACATATAGACACAAAGAACACATAGATGTATTTGAAAATCAATTAGTTAAAGCTATGTTCTCTATGATTCTATGTGTTAAATTAATTCTTATTAGATTACTGAGGGGGTCATAAGCTGCTAAAAACTTCTACCCACATCATCATTTGTGCATCCGCTGGCTTGACCTTCGCCGCTTCTGCTTCATTTTTAAAAGTGGCTATGTCGCCGCGCATCGGACTTTTAAAGGTTTCACTTTTTAAAAAATAAGCATTTTGGGCAGGTAAAAACGAACCGCCGTTATTGAAATCATTGACGACAATGTGCTTCATGTCGGCTTCTTTCACATTGTCGCGTTTCATGTAGCCGACCATGCAATGTAGGTCGTCGAATTTATAAACTTTACCTTTTGTGGTGATGAGTTCTGTTCCGAATCTGTTGTCCACAATGGTCATTTTACAGAAATGACAGGCTTCTTTGCCGTAATTTATGGGTTCAGTTTCAGATGAGCAACTCATAAAAAACAAAGGTAAAAGGAGGGCAATTGACCCGATTAAGCCTTTTTTTACTTGTTTTTTATTCAAATAATATTCATAAACCAATGTAAAGGCAATAATTAAACCGCCACCAATGAATATCCAGCCGCCGATATCAGGCACAGAATACGCGCCAAAATTGAGCAACGCTTTATAACCAATGACTGGCGGTTGATAGAACATACCCGGCACTTTAATCGCTGCACTTGGGTCGAGATTGTGACCATAATCGTAGCCCCAACGGTAAAAATCGGCTAATGCGACGACACCCGCCACGACCATTGTACTTAAAAAGGCAATGAGCAAACTGCGTTTGCCAACCATAGCGACAACCAAACCGAAGGCAACAAAAAGTACAATCAAATAGGGCAAAATGCCAAATTCTGGAAACATTTCTTGCTTGATGTGCCGCATACCGATGTAGTGATTCAAGCCGTTGATGATGTCCACATCGCCGCCGATTCTGTTGTGCCAAATTTGCATGGATAAACCTTCGGGGTATTGTGGTGCCCATAAATCAATGCGCCACAAAGGGAAAAGATATGAGCCTAACATCGCCACAGATGCAAAGGCAATGACGATACGAGACGTTTTCGTAATGTTTTTCATTTATTGAATTGTTATATTGTTGTATGGTTGAATTGTTGTATTGCTGTATGGTTATATTATTGTTTGAGTAACAATATAACCATACAGCAATACAACAATTCAACCATTATTTCAAGCCGATTGACGCATCTTTCGGTGCTTTATCGCCCGTTCCCCACCGCAAAGCGACATTGCTGCCCGCAGGAGATACGCGGACATATCCTTGCATTTCTTGATGTAAAGCAGAACAGAAGTCGGTGCAATAAATAGGTATCACGCCCACTGCTTCGGGTTTCCACTTCAAAGTTTGCGTTTCGCCCGGCATGATGAGAATTTCAGCATTATTTGCACCGCGGACGGCGAAACCATGAGGCACATCCCAGTCTTGTTCAAGGTTTGTGATGTGGAAATACACTTCGTCGCCGAGTTTCACACCTTCAATATTGTCGGGCGTAAAGTGCGAGCGAATGCACGTCATATATACGTGTACTTGATTGCCTTTGCGCTCGATTTTGGTTTGCCCTTCACCTTTAGCGACATAAGGGTGCTGATTTTCCTCGATTTTATAAATTTTCACACTGTTAGGTGCGACCAGATTCGCAGGAAGTGCTTCGGCATAATGCGGTTCACCCACCGTTGGAAAATCGAGTAACAGCTTCATTTTATCGCCTGAAATATCATACAATTGAGCTGATTGTGCCAGTTCGGGACCCGTTGGCAGGTAACGGTCTTTTGTTATTTTATTATAAGCAATCATGTATTTGCCATGTGGTTTGACAGACGAACCACCTGGGATACTCAAGTGACCCACAGAGTAATAAGTCGGCACACGGTCAAGGACTTTCAAGGAAGACAACTCCCATTTCACGACTTCAGACGATACGAAAAATGACGTGTAGGCATTGCCGTTCCCATCAAATTCAGTGTGCAAAGGTCCTAAACCTGGTTTTTGAACTTCGCCATGCAAAACAGCGTCGTATTTCAAAACAGGGATGCCGTCAAAATTGCCGTCATAAGCCTTGTCTGCAATCGCTTTTAGCATTTTTGTAAATGAAAAAACAGGTACAACAGCCGCCAATTTACCACTACCGACGATGTATTCGCCTGTCGGGTCGGTGTCGCAACCATGTGGCGACTTAGGACACGGCATAAAATACAGCATATCGGGACAGTCTTTTGGGTCTAAAACCATGACCTCTTCCTTGATAGTTGATGTTGCGGAATGAGTTTTTTCGTCATACACATTGTGGGCGTAGCGGGTTTTCATTTTTTTCGCTTTGCCTTGTTTCAGGTATTCTTCTGCTTTTTTCCAATTGACCGCCATGATAAAGTCCTTGTCTTTTTGCGAAGCATTGACTTCTAAAAGCGTGTGGGCTTGTTCGGTATTGTAGCAGGAGAAGAAGAACCAACCGTGTGATTTACCTTTTCCTGCGTGTGACAAGTCAAAGCTTACGCCAGGCGTTTTGATTTGAAAAGCAATGTCCATTTGACCTTCTTTGCCAACGCTTACGAAACTTAGATAGCCTTTAAAATTCTGCTTGAAAGAGCTAATCGGCACGTCCAAGTTTTCACCAACGGGTACAGAAAAACGGGTGCCTGCCACGACATATTCCGTATTTTCAGTGATGAAAGGCGATGAGTGATTGCCGCCAGAATTGGGCAATTCGATGATTTCCGTTGTGCGGAAAGTCTTCAAGTCCACCTTCGCAATGCGAGGCGTATTGTTGCCATTGGCAAAAACCCAGCGACCATCGTGTTCACCTTTTGTTTGCGACAACGCAACGTGGTGAAGGTCGTCCCAAGGCACGGAGCCATGAGAAGTATTCAGCATAGGTTTGGTCTCTTCGCTGTACCCGTAGCCGTTTTCAGGAAAGACCGAAAAAACAGGAATTATGCGCAACAAACGACCCGAAGGGATGCCATAAACAGACAGTTGTCCATTAAAACCGCCTGAAACAAAGTTGTAAAATTCGTCTTTTTTGCCAGGAGCGACATAGACTTTTTGTGCCGCATCGCTTGATACCGCCGAGCTTGCGTCTTTGGGTTTGCAGCTTTGAGTGCTGAAACCGACCGATAGGATGATGCAGGCTGCTAAGAATTTGAGAACATGATTTTTCATTGATTCACTATTTTTTAAAGAGAATGGATTGGATTTTTATCAAAAATACTGAGGGGGGTACTGTCTATTTTTCCCCGTCGTTTTCACGCATAAACTCAACAAGGTCGCGGGCTTCTTTTTCCGAAATGTTTTGATTTGGCATACGGACGAGACATTGTTCAAGCAGTTTTTGCGCTTCGGGGTCTTTTTCGAGCATCATGTCAACGTTTGTAATCATGTTCATAATCCAAACCGGTTGACGGCGTTTGGATACACCTTTCCAACCCGGACCGACGAGTTTTTCATCTGTGAGCTTGTGACAAGCCCCGCATTTTAAGTCATAAATGCCCTTTCCAGACGTGACCATAGTTTTGTCGAGTGGGTTGGTCAATTTGACTTCTTTGATTTCAGTGCCGTGTACTTCGGGCTGTTCTTCGACTTTGGCGAGGTCAAACGGCTGTTCTTTTTTGCGTTCAGCTGCACCATCATTGCCACAAGAAATACCCCAAGCAAGCGCACTAAAAACCAGAATAATTAAGGAGAACCTTTTCATAATAGGCGATTTTAGTTTTAAAATAATTTTGATATATATGGATAAAACACCCCTCAGTATTGTCTTAGAAAATGATGAATGATAAGTGATAAATGATGAATTTTCAAATTGTCGGTGTTCATCATTTCTTAAATAAAATAATAAAAGAGTTTTTTGTCCTTTATTTTGATACAGCAAAGCACGCCTTATTTTTTATCGGTTTTGATGATAAAAATCATGTAAAAGGGTGACTTTGAACAAGATTTGAAGAGGAAGCTGATGAGTGTGCTGATTCTACGAATCAAAGGCACATTATACTGAGGGGGTGTTATAAATATGTAGTCGCTAACGCGACATTAGGTTTGAACGTATGCCAAAATTACAGTGCGAGGGCAACCGCAAGGGAAGCCCCTACCATATTCAAAATGTAGGGGCAATCCTTGCGGTTGCCCTCGCTTAATGTCATTAGGATTATTTAGCAAGAAACACCAAGCCACCTTCCAGTTTCGTCGCAAGGCTTTCAACGGTTGTACTCGTCAGCATGAGTTTCATTTTATCCCGAATGGGTTTGTATTGGGCGTGAATAGGGCAGGGTTTGGTTTCGTCGCATTGACTCAAACCTAAGACGCAACCTCTAAAAATGTGGGGACCATCTACGGCTTTGACGATTTCTAACAAATTCAATTGACCTTGACGGTTACTCATGTAGAATCCGCCATTCGGACCTTTTGTGGACGAGACGATTTCTTGACGGCTCAATATTTGCAATATTTTAGCCGTAAAATGCTCTGGCGACTGTATTTCAGTCGCTATTTCCTTTATCCCAACCTTACATTCACAAATAGTTGATTTGTTATAAATGTAGATAATAGCCCGAATGGCGTATTCACATGTCTTAGAAAACATCATTTTCGTATTGAATTGAGCCGCAAAACTAAGCCCTTGCGACGATATTTTCTAACTGTTCTGCTTTTGGAAATAAAATGTTATTTTC
>JAYVFS010000182.1:0-35305 GCA_043772905.1 Saprospiraceae bacterium
AACCGATTGAAAATCATGGGTGGCGTTGACACTTTGTCTATGGAAGCCCTTTTGATGGGTGCTGATGGCTTGGTAGCGGGTTTGGTTTGCGCTTTTCCAAGGGAAACTGTGGTTATTTATCACTTAATAAAACAAGGACGAATAGCAGAAGCTACAGCGATTTATCGTTGGTTTTTACCACTTTTAGAGTTGGATATTCACTCAAAATTGGTGCAATACATCAAATTGGCTGAACAATATACGGGTATTGGCAATGAGATTGTGCGTGCTCCACGCTTGGTTTTGGAAGGGGAGGAACGTGCGCAAATCATTCAAGTTATTGAAAATGGCTTGAAATCGAGACCTGTTTTGCCTTCAATTGCATGATGTACTTTAGTAACGATTATTAGTGATATGACCTTTTTTTTGTCATTCTGAACGCAGTGAAAGAATCTAAATAGTTCATTTTCAATGATTTATACAGATTCTTTCACTGCGTTCAGAATGACAAAAAGTGGGTACACACGTCTCGGATACCTTAAAGGTATCCGAGACGTATTGTTACGTTACAAAAAACGTCAAAGGGATTAAGTGTAAGTATTTGAAAATCAATAGTTTAAGAGCAAGAATAGCATGGCAACAAAATCATTCTTCTGCATAGATGCCCACACCTGCGGCAACCCAGTTCGCTTAGTGGCTGGCGGCGGTCCGATACTGAGGGGGGCAAATATGAGCGAGAAACGGCAGCATTTTTTAAAGGAATTCGATTGGATTCGCAAAGGTTTGATGTTTGAACCACGTGGACACGACATGATGTCGGGGAGTATCCTCTATCCGCCAAGCGACCCACAGAATGACATTGGCATTTTGTTCATCGAAACAAGCGGCTGCTTACCGATGTGTGGTCATGGCACGATTGGAACGGTCACGATTGCCCTTGAACAAGGCTTGATCACGCCCAAAACAGAAGGTATTTTGAACTTAGAAGTACCTGCGGGTGTGGTCAAAGCGGTCTATAAAATGGAAGGGAATAAGGTCAAGTCTGTAAGGATTACAAATATCAAATCGTACCTTCATACTGAGGGGGTAGAAGTCACCTGTTCCGGCTTGGGTATTTTGCGTTTGGACGTGGCTTATGGCGGCAATTTTTATGGTATCATTGACCCGCAAGCCAATTTCAAAGGAATGGAACACCATACAGCCGACCAACTCATCAGTTGGAGTCGTGAAATAAGGGAAAAAGTGAATGAACACTACACGTTTGTGCATCCTGAAAATCCGACGATCAATGGCATGAGTCATGTGCAATGGACGGGTAAAACGATTGACCCGACTTCAACGGCACGCAACGCTGTTTTTTATGGCGACAAAGCGATTGACCGTTCACCTTGTGGCACAGGTACTTCTGCACGTATGGCGCAATGGAATGCACAAGGCAAACTGAAAAAAGGCGATGAATTTGTGCATGAAAGCATCATTGGTTCAAAGTTTATTGGGCGTATTGAAGAAGAAACGATGCTCGATGGGTATAAAGCTATAGTGCCGAGCATCGAAGGGTGGGCGATTATTCATGGATTTAATCACATTCTTTTTGATGATGAAGACCCATATATTCATGGTTTTCAAGTGATATAGTTTAACTGCGAAGACAAAAGAGATTATACAAGATATTATAAATCAATGACTTAGTAATTTTAGCAACCATTTTTTTTTAGATGACTACACAAAATCTGCAACGACTCATTCCTTTTATCGTCATCATCCCCCTCAGTATTTGGCTGATTTGGCGAGGCTTTCGCAATGAAAAAGACCCGCTTTGGCAGGACACGGCTGATATGTTGCGTAAAGACATTGTGACGCTTGGTCAATCACCTGATTCGCTGCGTTTGTTGTATAATCGGTTTCATGCCGACGATTCTGTTCCAGATTCTATAATCATGGGTTTGATAGCCAAACCTTACTTGCCGACGATGGCTTTTGACAAGTTTAAAGCCTATTTTAACCTCATTTATGACCGTAAATCCATTATTATTTCTGGCGTAACGGGGGCGGGAAATTCGACTTTGGTTGACCGCATCGCCAATTTGATTGCTAATGATATAGCCAATAAAGCTTCTATTGGACAAGAAAAACGGAAAATGGAAATCCTGTGTGCACCTCAATTTGACCTCGATTTGCACCATCGTTATATTGGTAATTATGAAAAAAAGACCTTTATTAAGGGCGATTTACTTAAATTTTGGGATAGATGTAAACAGCACCCTTCGCAACGATTTGTTTGCCTGATTGATAATTTTGATAAAATAAACCCTGAAACGCTTTTGGGACCTGAGCTGTGGCAAAAATTGGATGACCCGACCTATACGGTTGTTTTTGGACATGATACGATTACGATTCCAAGCAATTTCTATTTGTTGTGCGTTACACATGCGGGTATTGGGCAAAAAATAGAGATGAACAACGAGCATTTCAAGCGTTTTGGTGGTCAAGTCAATTTGCCGCCAACAGATGTTGAGTTGGTATTAGCCATGAAAACAAAGAAAAAAGAGATTGAAAAAGATTTGGCGACCCCTCAGTCTGGCGGCGTACAAAAGGACTTGGCTAAACTCAAAAGCCAATATGATGCGCTCAATGACACACAAAACTTGCAACGTTTTGTCTATTTTTTTACAAAAGCCAATGCTTTTATATCTGAAAAATACTCGTCGGGGCATCAGTTGGGGCAGTGGAGTGATGTACGGAAACAGTTTATGCCTAAGGATTTTGA
Source organism: Saprospiraceae bacterium (assembly GCA_043772905.1). GTDB lineage: Bacteria > Bacteroidota > Bacteroidia > Chitinophagales > Saprospiraceae > JAAFJT01. The sequence continues at coordinate 2,747 of JAYVFS010000182.1, forward strand.
ACAATTACAAAACATTTTTATCAATCATGTCAATGCATTTCATCCGCAAAGTGAATTGAGAAAAGCGGATTTTGACCCTATTCTTTTCTCTATCAACAACGAAGGAGATGTCGAAAATTCAAGCCCCATTTGGAAGACTGTCAATACCTTAACGGCTTGGGGTTTTGCTTCTGAATTGGGCGTGGCGGGCTCTTTTGCCCTTGTTTCTGCGATTTTCGGTTGGTGGTATTTTAGGCGTAGGCATGAGTATATCAAGGGTTTTACAAGCAAAATCTATGGTTTGATGAACGATTATCATCAAAACCTGAAACCGCATGACCAACTTGTTGATGAAGTAAATGAGTTAAAACGTGAATTTGATGACCTCGTTTTGAGTCAAAAAGTCAACTACAGCGAAGCCTCATTTTTTTATGGGTTTTTACAAGATAAGGTTCGTGTCATCTCAATCGCTCGAGAAATCAACGAAAGTTTTTTGAAGTTGTTAGATGCTTTTATGGAAGACAATGTGTTGACGGAATCGGAATATGCCAAGCTCGACCAGTTTTTAGAGAGCATTCGTTTCAAAATTACGACTCCTCAGTATGTGGCGTATAAAAAGCAAATTGATGAGATGTATCAGAAGTTTGGCGGGTAATTAGAATTAATTTTGAATAATAATTTTCTTTGTAAGAATTTGATTGTCAACGCTTAAAGAAATAAAGTAAAGTCCGTTTGCCAAACCATTTATCGGCAAATCAACGACCCCCTCAGTATAAATCGCTTTTTCAATCACAACTCGCCCAAGGGTATCAAAGAGTTTTAGATTTTTTGTACTACTACTACTACTATTCCAGTTTTTGATAGCGATACTCAAAACGTTATGAGCGGGATTAGGATAGGCTTCAAAAGTCGGTTTTTTAATATCGGTCACAGCGACAGGGTCACAGACATTATTGTTCATCAGCCCTGAACGAAATCCTGTTAAGGCAGCCCACATCCGCGTTTTTTGTCCATTCGTAAAAAACGACATACAATCGTCGTTTGTGTAGTCCATATAATTGCGGAAATAATCTAAGGAATTGCTACACGATTTCACCAAATCAACTGGACAACCTTCGCGTGGTCCTGCTTGACGAGGCGTATCTTCAACGTCATCGTCGTCAATGCAAGTCGTGTCGCTGCCCCAAATATGCAAAAGATTGAAATAATGACCGATTTCATGCACGGCAATACGTCCATTTTGACGACCATCTCTCAAACTACCAACCGTTCCAAACGCCCGATAATCAACCACAATCCCATCTTCTTTTGGTCGAATTAAGGCTTTTGCAGGCGACGTAGCGACACCGAGAAAGCCATTACTGAAGGCACAGACCCATATATTGAGGTATTTTTGAGGATTCCAAGCATTCGAACCGCCTTGTGCCGTATAAAAAATGCGGCGGCTAATGGTATCGAAAAACAAAGAACCTATGTTTTGAATAACGGTCTGTCGGCGCACAATGCCTGTTGTGGCGTTGTTATTGGTGTCCCGTTTGGCGAGACAAAATTCTATCTCACAATCAACGGCAAACCGTGAAAAAATAGGATTTACAGTATTTCGTTTTCTGAAATCACGATTCAAAGCATCTATCTGTGACTGAATTTGTGCATCTGAAATGTTTTCAAACGCATTTTCCCAAACCACATGAACAACAACAGGAATACGTGCGACGGCTCGTTGTTGAATATTATTTTGAAGAAATTGATGGACATACCCCTCAGTATAGTGCTCTATATCCTCGTTGCGAAGAGATTTGAAATCACATATTTGAGCGAAAACGGAAAGCGGGAAAATGAAAATGAGAAAATATGCAATATGTAAGCGCCTCATTTTGATTGTTTAAAAGTGAGCGTAGTGAATTTTTCTGGACAAATGTAATGAAATAATATTTAGACATCAAGTGTACGGTGAGATTTCTATTTTTGTTCAAACTAAAATAGTGTCATAAATATTTAAATAAAAAATGATATTTGTTTTACATTCTAAAAATGAGTTATATATTTGTTACAGTTTTCTCATAGTATGTTTGTTTTATTTCCTGCACGAGGTTACCTCCTTGGTGCAGGATTTTTTATTTATGACCGTATTCTAAATGAAAACGACCGTTCCGTAATGAACGTTTTCCTTTTTCGAAAATGGCTACTTTCATTAATTGATTTGGGTTTACCTTTGAGCTATAAGTTTTCTCATAGTATGTTTACCTAGTCTTCCTGTGCCTTCCTCCTTTGGTGCAGGATTTTTTTTTGGATCAAATCGAATTACTGAATTGTTATATGCAAAAACTCTGCCTAATTTTTTTTTAAGCGCCTCTACCTCATTTCGGATGTATCCAGTTTAAAGAAAATCAACCGTTTTCTAATGAAATCATACCGTTTGCCCATAAAATCAAACCTTTTAAAAAAGAATTTTTTTCGTCTCAAAAAAAAATGCTTAATTTGCACTTAAGTTTTCTCATAGTATGTTACTTTGTTGAGTTCCTGCATCTCGGTTTACGAGTTGCAGGAATTTTTTTTTGCCCCTACGAGCCTGCCTGTTTTATTGTTGACACCATTTTATCCATTCCCTCCCACACCATTTTTTTTTATATTACATTATTTATTTTTGCTATAAACAGCTTTGTTTATATTCTTCCAGATGACATGTATTAAATATTCAAAGAGTATATTGTGTAAAATCTATTATTTAAAATTATAATAAAATATTGTGCCAAATATTAAAAATAAATTTATTACCTGCCCAATTTCCTGTACTTCCCACTTTTATTTTTTTCATAATACCACCTTATTCTAAATAAAACAGACCGCTTGCTGTTTATTTTCACACAAACATTGAAAATAGTTTCATATATAAATATAATTATTTAAATTTGCTCCGTGTAGTTTTCTCATAGTATGTTTACTTCTCCTACATCTTACCCCCTTAGATGTAGGAGTTTTTTTTAGCCTTATTTTCCACAGGTATTCCCATGTATAGAAACGATACGGCAAATAAATTTTTCAAATCCTAATTATTCGCTTTAATTTGTAGAATTATCCAAAATATTAAAAATTTAAAAAGTCTTTAAATGAAAAAATTAATTAATTTTCTACTATTGGTTGCGACTGTTCTATCGGTGTCCTCTTGTTTTGAAATTACAGAAGAAGTGACGGTCAACAAGAACGGGTCGGGCAATTATATCAGTACGATTGATGCGACTAAACTATCGGAACAAATGCAAATGTTAGCCGCATTTGATACAACTGGCGAAATGGTGCCAAAACTCAAATATTCACTGGATTCTACTTTTTCTGAAACCTTCAAAAAATACGCTAAAGTTAAGGGCGTATCCAACGTTCATGTTGATACCTCAAAGCCTTATGTCTATAAAGTGAGTTTGGATTTTAAGGATACCGAAGTGCTGAATGAGGTTGTCAATTTAGATAAGAAAGGGGCTGACAGGCAAAACCTTTACGCTTGGAAAAAAGGGCAACTATCGCGCAAAGACTTTGCTTTGAACCTTGACGACATGAAAATGGAAGATGATTCGCAAAAAGAAATGGCTAAATCTATGTTGGAAGGCATGAAATATACTATTATTTTTAACCTGCCAGGAAAGGTCAAAAAGTCCACCAATAATGAAGCTAAAATCAGTGATAACAAAAAGACGGTAACATTGTCATGTAGCTTACTTGATGTGATGGACAAAAAAGTCAGTTTGGGCAATGAAGTTACTTATAAATAGTAGTATTGTTTAAACAAAAAAAAGTCCGCAACTTGTTAAACGAGTTGCGGATTTTTTTTGATATGAAAAAACGAAACCCTTTTTTAGCGAAAATTCGTTTTAAATTTCCTACATTTATCCGTTTTTCACCCCCTCAGTATTAAAAGGCATTCGATCCAGTTTTTTTGAATTTTATTCGAAAAGGCTTAAACAAAACAATATGAAACTAGCCAAATTACTTCTTTCGCTCTCAGCGACCATCGCTTTAACGTGGTTTCTCAATGCACCACAAAACATAAAAGGTGCGCCTATTCCAGCGCTCGGTAGTTTATTCAGTCCTTTTCAAGGTTATTGGCACAATGCCAAATCGCTCGATGAATTGCCAGGCAACCAAATAGCGCAAGGTCTTAAGAGTAATGTTAAAGTTGTTTACGACGACCGCATGGTGCCGCATGTTTTTGCTGAAAACATAGAAGATGCCTTTTTTGTACAAGGCAATTTACATGCACAAAACCGCTTATGGGAAATGGATTTTATTACACGTGCTGCGGGCGGGCGATTGTCTGAAATTCTTGGCGATAGACCTATACGTGTTGGCTTATCTACGGTTGATGTTGATAAGCTGCAACGGCGGCGTGGTATTACAATGGGTGCTGAAAAAACGGTGCAAGAATGGCAAGCCGAGCCTGAAACATGGGCGATGGTTAACGCCTACTGTATGGGTGCTAATTCGTTTATTGGCAATTTAGACCCAAGAGATTACCCGATTGAATATAAAATTTTAGGTGTAAAACCAGAATTATGGACACCGATGCGTATGTCATTATTGGCGGCATACATGGCTATGGATTTGGCTCTCGCCGAAAACGATGTGCAAGCAACGAATGCAAAAACTTTGTTTGGTAACGATTTTGATTTTATTTATCCTGAATCTTTCCCTGAACAACAACCCGTTGTGCCTTCTGGAACGTCTTTTAAGGCAGCACCTGCACTAAAAGGGGCGACTTCGGCTGTTTCAGACAGTAAAATCAACCCCCTCAGTATGATTGACTTTCCGAGCATGCACGAGGACTTGCAGCCCGATGAAGGCAATGGTTCAAACAATTGGGTAGTCGGACCATCAAAAACCAAAAACAAAAATCCTATTTTATGTGGCGACCCGCATTTAGGGCTTAAAATGCCTTCGATTTGGTACGAAATGCAAATTTCAACACCTGAAATGAATGCTTATGGCGTTTCTATACCAGGTTTACCAGCTATCATCATCGGTTTTAATGATGACATTGCTTGGACGCAAACCAATGTGGGGCATGATGTTGCGGATTGGTACGCTATGAAATGGACGAATCCGTCGCGTACTGAATATCAGTATGATGGGGCGACTAAAAAAGTAGAACTGCGTGTTGAAGATATCATCGTCAAAGGTGTGGGTACTATCAAAGACACAGTGAAATATTCTGTTTGGGGACCCATTGTTTATGACAACGATACGCTACCCGCGGCAAATATGGCTTTCCATTGGTTGGCTAATGATGTGCTGAAATCGAGTATTAAATCATTTGTTCTGCTTAACAAAGCTAAGAACTACGATGATTACGCAAAGGCACTGGAAGGCTATAACGTACCTGCTCAAAATTTTGCTTTTGCTTGTAAAAATGGAGACATTGCACTACGATTAGGCGGTGTTTTCCCCATAAAAGCGAAAGAACAAGGGCGTTTTGTGCAAGATGGGTCGAGTTCTGCGAATGCTTGGAAAGGGTTTATCCCGAAAGATATGAACCCTGCTTATAAAAACCCAGCACGTGGTTTTGTCTCTTCTGCCAATCAAAACTCAACCGATGGTTCGTATCCATATTATTATAATTCAGAGAATTTTGAAGCGTATCGTGGGCGTATCGTCAATAATATATTGTCAAAAATGAACGATATTACGGTTGATTCCATGAAACAAATGCAAGGCAATAATTTCAGTCTTATGGCACAAGAGGCTTTGCCAACTATGATAAAATTGTTGGATACAACGGCATTAACGGCTGAAATGAAGCCGCTTTTTACAACTTTGAAAAATTGGGATTACAACTACAATGCAAATGAGGTGGCACCCATTTATTTTGAAGAATGGTTCAAAGCTTTTTACAGCGAAGTTTGGGATGAAGTATTGACAAGACCTGAAAAAGATCGCATTTTGAAACCAACGACATGGCGAACCATCGCTATACTGAGGGGGGATGTGAACAATAAATTTTTTGATATTCAAGCAACAACAGATAAAAAAGAAACAGCGAAGGACTTGTTAGGGACAAGTTTTAAAACGATGGCAGCCGAACTTGCCAAGGTACAAGCAGAGATTCAATTGAAATATCCTGCCAAACCTACTATGATTTGGACGCATTATAAGGATACTGAAATACCACATATTGCTAATATCCCTGGCTTCGGACGCGCTCACATTGCGAATGGTGGCTATGCCAAATCTATCAATGCCATTAAGAAAAATCACGGCCCTTCATGGCGTATGATTGTCGAATTAGCACCCGACAGACCACATGCCTATGTCGTTTATCCTGGCGGTCAATCTGGAAATCCAGGTAGTAAATATTATGATCAATTCGTGGATACGTGGACAAAAGGGGAGTATTACGAAGCGATATTTATGCGCAAAGCAGATGAAAAACATGCAAATCTGACAAGTGTTCAAGAGTTTTATAAGGCACAATGAGTTGAAAATTAACTATTTAACAATTATAAATTTATTTAAAATGGCAGATAACAGTAAAGGCAAAATGTCTTTTGATGAGATTCAAAATCAAATGGGCAGTCTTAAAAATATAGATGGTGAATTTGGCGATATAAAAGAAAAAGTCCTTGATGTTGATGCACATTCTGCTAAGATAAAAGCAGCGGGTAAGACGATTAAGGAGCAAGTTATGTCGTCTTTCGTTGGCATTGCATCCATTGCGCTTTTAGGTATTTTAGCACAAATCCTATTTCCTTGGTGGACAATAGCTATTGTTGGCTTTTGGGTGGGATATTGGCTTGCAGACACACCCGCAAAGAGCTTCGGTTATGGTTTTATATCCATGTTTTTGATTTGGAGTATCTACTCTGCTTATCAAAGTGCCGTCAATGGTGGTTTGATGGTAAACACCGTTTCAGGTATGTTGGGTGGTCAATTGAGTGGTACACAATTGATTTATGCGACGGGTACATTGGGCGGGTTCGTCACAGGTTTGGCAACATCGTCAGGAGCTTTGTTGCGACAGTATTTGAAAAAAGAGGCATAAGAATCATATTTATGATGAAATAATTACTTTTGTACTTTCGTTTTGCCATAATATATTGTTTAAAAAAAAGTGAAATAAGCATTTAGGGGTATTTTTCTGAAAACTCACGGATCGCTTATTTCACTTTTTTTTATAACAAAAATAATATAATGTAAAAAATAGATATTTAATAGCCTTATTAACAAATTTTTATGAAACAAATTACCACATCTTTCATTATTGTTTTGGGTTGTTTGACGACTCTGTTTTCACAACAAAATCGCCCTTATGATTCTACGTTTTCAGTCGTAACACTTACGCCACCGCAAAGCTTTTATTTAGATAGCCGCATTGTTTCGCAAATAAATGGTCGGTCGAGACTGACTTTGCCTGTACAGTTGCCGACAGGAACTGTCCGTTGGTATTATTCATTTGCTGCTATGGAATCTAAAAATGAGCCGATGGAATGGGTGAGCTTGGCAGCTCAATTGACCAAATTGGTGGACAGAACAGGGATTACGGCAACTTTTATTAGCCGAGTTGTGCAACCGACTGGCACTGCTGCGTGCGATATTTATGTGTTGGATAGCGAGGGGAGTAAACCGTTTGAAGACAAAGACGATAAAAAATGGCAATATGACCGAAACACCTCGCGGCAAAATATGACAGGTGGCGTGGTGGAATCTTATGTATCAAAGCCCAATTTTGTCATCGGTTTGTCAAATCCAAGTTTGAAATCGGGGATGAACGTGCGGATTGAAATATCGGCAGTTGTTGCAAAATTAACACCTATTTATAACAGTGAGAGACAATCAAATTCATCGAGCGAATCTCTGTGGTCGGGTGCACAAAGAGAGGCATTTTTCCAAGATTTTCAAGCCCGTTTTGAAGGGAAATTGACCCCCTCAGTATCAGAGGTCTCAATGTGCATATTGACGAAAGTGATCCATAATTTTACACCTGAAGAGTTCAATGCAAAGGCGAAAAGTGAGAAAGAGAGGGTAATTTCATGGATGAAAAAAGATTGCTATGTCGAAACACAGAATGAAAATTTAGAAAAACGAATGGTTGAACTTGAGGAAATGAAAATGAAAATCAATGAGTTAGAACAAAAAGGTGATTTTGGAGCCATGGTAGCACTTGCAGAAAGAGCCGCTTTTGAGTTTCCGTCTGTTGCCATTCAAACAAGACATATTCGTGCCTTGCTTTTGTCGAATCAATTGAGTAAAGGCCTAACGCTTGCCGAAACGTTGGCTAAAAATAACCCAGAGGATTTAGTGATTCAGTTGAATTTGGCACATATTTACCTTTTGTCGAATCAATACAAGGAGGCTGAAAAGCAGTATAAAAAATTCCAAAAACAGCAAATTTACACTTCTGATGGCTCAAATACTGAGGGGGTCGTTTGGGAACAAATGGTCGCTTCTGATTTCAATTTTTTTATAAAAAATAAAATTTATCATTCTTCTTTTGACAATATCAAAAAGAAGTTGAAGATAAAATAGAGGATAGATGATAGTGGATAATGGATAGGTGATAATGTTAAAAATTATCCATTATCCATTATCCACTATTTAGCTTCCTCTTCTGCTTTTGCTGTTGCGGCGGCTGTATTTTCTATAATTTTTATTTGAGATGTTAAATCATGATTGACAGCAATGGCGGCATTCAATTCAAAGCCGACAATAAGGATAATTGCGTTGAGTTGTAGCCATAAAAGTAGGATGATACCTGCAACAAAAGAGCCATAGACCTTGTCATATTGTCCAAAGTTGTCAACATAGAAGGAGAAAAGAATACTGGACAGCAAGGATAAAAATGTGGCAGTGAGTGCGCCTGGCGAGAAAAAGTGCAATCGCTTTTTGAGTGTAATACCGAACCGATAGATGACAGCGATGCCAATATATATGGCAGCAACGACTGCCAACCATTTTAACAGGATAAGAAAAAAAACGCCTAATTGATTGATTCTTAATAGTTTAAATATAAAATTGAAAATCTGATTGCCTAAAATGACTAATAAGGTGCTGACTATCAGTAAACCGCCCAACATAAAAGTCATGCCGATTGCGCGAATACGTTTTTGAAGAGGGGGTATGCGTTGAAAGATGACGTGGTTTTTTTCGAAACTGCGCATCAATGCCATTAAACCATTGCTGGCGAAATAAATGGAGAGCACGAAACCGACACTGAAGTAATCAGTTCTTTTCTTTTTCAAAAATGAACTGATGAGTTTGTAGAAACTATCCCCTGTTTCGTTGGGCATAACGTTTATGATGGTATCGTTGAGTTGTTTTAATATGTCGCTTTGTTTTATGGGTAAAAGAGTGATGGCAAAAGGTATGAGTGAGAAAAGTACCAAAAAAGCAGGAAATAAGGACATGAAAAAACTAAACGCGATGGCATTGGCACGCATCATTGTCGTGGGGTTGAGAAAGACTTCGGCGTATAAAAAACGAAGTACTTCATAGAGTGAGACACCTTGAAAGCCTGTAAAAGTCTTATTTTTTGCCCATGCTAATAGATTAACATAGAGTGGATATTGTTGAATATATATTTGAATCTGTTTCAGCATAATCGGATATAACGTTTTTCAGATGCAAAAGTATTCTATTTGGATGATTTCAAGATTCTTAAATGCGATTATTTGACTATTTCCGAATTTTGAAATAGCAGAATTTTTGGATTTTGTTATATTTGAGTTTTTCAATGCCTAAAGTTAAGAATTTTTAAACAGATAAAAATTCAGTTTTATACCCCAAAAAGCCTTATTTTGTCGAAGGCTTACTGAGGGGGTGAACAAATATGGTCAAGCCTTTTGTTAAGATACTGGGAATGTTTAATTTTGGACGAGAATTAGCTTTGAAAATTTAGCTTTAAAAATATAGAATAACACGTATGAAGAATTTTTTTGGGGAGAATCTGGGTTTAGATGAAAAAAGCGTCGAATTTATTGCAAAAGCCATTGAGAAAGCAAACCTGCCAGGGTTTGACTACCTCGAGTTTAGGATGGCTGTTGACAATTTGAAAAAAATGAATTTAGATGAGATAACGGCTATCCGTTCTGCTTTTGCGACCATGACGACGATGGGTTTGACAAAAGATAAAATCATCGAAACGGCAACGCATTACAAAAATGTGCTCATCAAAGAAAGAGAGCATTTCGATGCGGCTTCGCAAAAACAGCAAGACCTCAAAATTGGTCAAAACTTGCAACAAGTAGAAGAATTGCAAAAAAAAATAACGGATAATGAGCTTGAAATTAAGCAGTTGCAAGAAGAAGTTGAAGTGTCGCGGACTAAAATCCGGGAACTGGACTACGACCGTGACAATGCAGCAGCTAAAATAGATGAAGCTAAATCCAAGTATTTTTTTACCCATCAAAGCATTTTGAATTTAATGGAGAAAGACATTGAAAATATGCGGGAACACCTTTAGTAATGGTGAATATTTTAATGGTGAATGGTGAATATTTTCAGGGAAAATACTGAGGGGTATGAATCAATCACTTTTTGGAATTAAATTTTGAAAAATCAATTTTATTTAAAAATTTAAAAACTAACTGATAAAATGGCGAATATCACTCCTGTCTCGACACCGACACCTCAATTCAAGCCTAAATCCTTTTGGCAAAAACCTGAAGGCGTTACGGGGCTCATCTTTATGACGGGCATCTTAATCGGTGGCGGCTACTTGTTGTATCAAGCACTTCCGTATCTTATTACATTGACTTCCAATATTTTGTATCTGTCTTTGATGCTGGTTGCTTTGGCAGCTGTCATTTATATGGTACTCGACCCACGTATGCGAAACCTCGTTTGGTATGGTTACAAAAGTATTATGCGCGGTGTTACGAGCATGTTTGTGACGATTGACCCGATTGGCATATTGAAAAGTTATGTCGAGAGCCTTGAAGGTAATTTGGGCAAAATGAGCAAACAGATTTCTGCACTCAAAGGGCAGAAGCAGAAGTTGACGCAACTGATGACGCAAAATTCGCAAGAGATTAGCTCAAATATGCGCCTCGCTGACCAAGCTAAAAAGCAAGGACAAGAATCGCAGATTGTGCTTTTTACGCGCAAAGCGGCTCGGATGCAGGACAGTAATGAGAAATATGACGTTTTGGCTAAGAAAATTGAGGTTTTAGAGCGTATTCTAAGCAAAATGTATGATAATTCACAAATTCTGCTTGAAGATACACGCGACCAAGTGAAGGTAAAAGAACAGGAAAGAGCCATCATACGCACAAGTCACTCGGCGATGTCTTCGGCTATGAACGTCTTGACGGGCGACCCTGACAAGCGGGCTATGTTCGAAATGGCGATGGAAAACATCAATAATGATGTGGCTTCGAAAGTCGGAGAGATGGAGCGTTTCATGGACATGTCGTCGAATATTATGAATTCGATTGACCTCCAAAACGGCGTTTTTGAAGAAGAAGGCATGAAAATGCTTGAAGAATGGGAAAATCAAAGCACTTTGATGCTGCTTGACCCTAAGAAAAGCGACTCTTTGCAACTCAAAGATGCACCAAAGGCGGACAAACAACAAGCATCGGGAAGCGGCAGTAGCGATTACGACAGTTTGTTTAAATAATAGAAAAAAATATCTTCTTTAAAATCCGCTGCATTCGTGAAATGCAGCGGATTTTTTTTATTTTTACGATACATACATTCCTTAGGTAATGTTGCACCCGACATTTTATTTTGAAAACTACATTATCTCACCTTTTATTAAAAAATTGCAATATGAATCCACTTTTGTACACGCTTCTTATTGGAGCATTAGCCGGTTGGCTCGCAGGCTTTGTTGTCAAAGGCGGCGGTTTTGGTATCATCGGAAATATTGTTATCGGCATCTTGGGTGCATTTATTGGTACCTGGTTGCTGGGGGCTTTAGGCGTTTCATTTGGCAAAACGATGGGCGGTCAAATTCTTACTGGGGCAGTAGGTGCCGCAGTCTTGCTGTTCGTCATTGGCATGGTTCGCAGGTCGGACTAAGGCTTTAGAAAATGGGTTCTGGATGCTTATTGTTGGTGTCCGGAACCTATTTTTAGATAAATATTTTTTAAATGCTTTTATTTTCTATTTATATTTAAAATTATTCATAACTTTGTCAAAGCCAACAAACTATTGGCTAAAACAATATTACAAACACTAGTAAAAAGGACAAGCCGCTATCAACTAAAATTCGGCACAAAATTTAAAAAGTAAATTTTGTGGTTATCTCAACCGAAACTGTGAAACGTTTTTGTATTCACCTAAAACTCAATTCAATGTTTAAGCGCACCTTTTTTTTACTGTTGTTTCCTACCTTTATTGGACTTTCAACAACTTCATCTCAGGCTCAGATTACTGTCGTCAATGAACGCGGTATCAACACGGCTTTCCAAGAATACAGCCCTGCGTTTTATCATAAAGGGTTGGTTTTCATTGCTTCAAATCCAGCTGTCAATACAGATAAAAAAGAAGACGCTCAATTAGGAAAGTCAACCACTTCCATTTTTTATGCAAAACGCAGTAACGATGGCATCTTGCAACGACCAATCGCATTTGCTGATGAACTGACGACAAAGTTCTACGATGGACCTCTTTCATTCAATGCGGCGGGTGATGTCGTTTTTTTTACGCGCACCAATCTCAGAAAAGGAAAACTCAAAGTCGGTCGAGACGGAAAAGTCAAGCTGAAAATTTATTCGGCAAAATTCAATGTTTCCAAAGGGATTTGGGAGAACATTGAAGAATTGCCGTTCAATAGCAATAATTTCGACTGTATGCACCCCTCAGTATCCGCAGACGGACAACAGCTTTATTTTGCTTCTAATCGTCCGGGTGGTAGAGGCGGTTTAGATTTATATGTTTCGTCTTTACAGAAAGGTACATGGAGCAATCCTATCAACCTTGGAGCAGGGATAAATACGGAAACAAATGAAGTTTTTCCATTCATTCATCCCGACAACACCTTGTATTTTGCAACCAATGGACGCAAAGCTGTCGGTGGTTTTGATATTTTTTGGACGAAAAAGAGTTCTGATAATTGGTTGTCACCTACGGCTTTGCCTGAACCTATTAACAGTCCAAGTGATGATTTTGGTATTATCGTGACGGATGATAAAAGAAGCGGCTTTTTCTCCTCGAATCGCGCCAGTGGTCAAGGCGATGACGATATTTTTAGCTTTATAGACGGAAGTGTGGACATAAATACTTTGAAAAACAAGATAAACTCGGACGGAATTCGGGACAAATCTAAGCAGAAAAAACTCGAAGAGCTGCCGACCCCTTCGCCAACAAGTGACAAAAAAAGAGAATGGAATGCTCAAGGGGACAGCAAAGTGGCTGCTTTTATGGTGAAACCTTATGGAAAATCCGTTATTGTTAACACTAAAGGGCTTGGATTACGGAATGATACCTTCCCTACGCCTAATCAATCAGTTGGCACAACGGATTGGAACGACGGCAAACGTAGAGACAATGACTTCGAAGAGCCACAATATGAAATAATGGATAGCGAGCCTGTCGCTAACAACTACAAGTTTGAAATGAGGAATATTTACTACGGAGAGGGTGATGCAGAAGTGAACGAGGAAGCTAAAACGGAATTGGCTCCGCTTTTGAAAATGATGTTAAAAGACCCAAAGATTGAAATTGAAATTGCCTCTCACACCGATTCGAAGGGAAAAGCGGTGTTTAATATGTCTTTGAGCCAACTCCGAGCAGATAATATCAAAACGCTTTTTGTTGAAAAAGGTATTTCGCACGACCGCATACGAGCATTTGGTTATGGAGAGACGATGATTCGCAATCAGTGCAAGCGAGGCGTTAATTGTTCGGAAGAGGAACATGCACAAAACCGTAGGACGGTTATTAAAATTGTAAAAGGTGTCGAAACACAGCCAATTGTTGTGATTGAAAAACCAAGTAAACAGGATCTCAAACCGACAAAAGTTATCAATACTGAGGGGGGGGATTTCACGGCAGCTAATGCGCTCCAAACCAATAATATAACAACATCGACACCTGAAAATAAGAGATATTATGTCGTCATTGGCACATATACCAAACCGGAAAATGCCCTAAAACAACAGAAAAAAGCAGTTGAAGCGGGATTTGTTGAAGCTGAAGTTGTTCAATATCAAGACACCCAATTATATGGAGTCAGTGTGCGTTTATTGAAGGATCTAAATGAAGCCCACAAATTGTCAGATTATATCAATAGTCAAAAAACATTTGAAGCATTTGTGAAGGAATTGAAATAACGTCCCTCACCGATTTTAAGCTTTGAAGCCCTGACATCTCCCGTCAGGGCTTTCTCATTTTTGACCACTGCTTGTCATCCAAATTCCTCTTGTCGCATGATATTTAAATTGCCTTCGTGGAAGCGGCGCATGATACGTGGAAATTGAAATTTTTTCTCTTTTATGTAATTGTCGAAATCAAAATACTTACCTGCTCTGATGCTGCCGCGTACATTGCCGATGTATTCTAAGGCTTCTTCTTTGCGCCTTAATATTTCAGCTTTGTCTGTTGTGGGATTACCGTGACCGTTTATAAACAGTTGAATCCCCTGCTGTTGTAAAATAGGCTCAATCTTGTTCAATGTATCTTGGTATGCCCAACTGCTGTGGTAGATGTACGGAAACTCCACATCACAGAGGTAATCACCCGCAATGAGGATATTGTTAACGACTGTAAAAATGCCATCTGGATTATGCCCAGTGGCATGGTAAAAAGTCAATTTAGTATTGCCAATCTCTAAAACTTGCCCTTCATCTTCAATGATATAAGTTACTGAGGGGTAGTCAATAGGGTAGGGGCGAGTGATGTAATATTCATCGTCAAACTGCTTGATTTGCTCTAAAATGCCCACTTTTCCTAAGTTTTCGACAAAAGCACGCGAGGCGATGACACCCTCTGCGATGTCCGAAAAAGCATGATAACCAATGATATGGTCATAATCGGAATGTGTAAACAGTAACCAGACAGGCTTTTGCGTGGCTTCTTTCAACCCCTCTGTATGAAAACGAATTTGAGCGATTTCAATCGGCAACCAATTGGGGTCAACGACTAATATCATGTCGTCGGTTTCAATGACCGTAGAGTTGGTTTGGAACAAAGCGCTTTGAAAAACAAGCACATTTTTGTCTTGATATATAACTTTCATTGTCAGTAAAGTTTAATTCGTTGAGTAACGAGTAAAAAATAAGATGGTCATTTTTGTCATTCTGAACGCAGTGAAAGAATCCATATAAAACGTTCATTTTCAATTGTATATACAGATTCTTTCACTGCGTTCAGAATGACAAAAATTCGTAAAATCAGTGCAATTCGTAGCTCATTTCGTACAAAATACCTGCTTTCATGGATTGTCCCGATGCGACAAGTTTGTCAGCATTCAAAAGTGGAGACATTATCCAGTTCATCAATACCAAACTGACAGCCAGCATTTCGACTTTTTCAGCAGGTACTTCGGGCATGATGAAAAGTTCTTTTTCAGAAAGAAAAGTTAAATGCTCATAAAATGTTGAAAATTGCCTTTTTGAAAAATTGAAGTACAACGGCATCTCTGGCGACCCCCTCAGTATTTTGACCAAAAAATCTAAAGTACCACATGAAATAACTGGGTATTCAGGTTTGAACGCTGCGACTTTTTCTATTAATTCGGTGCAAGTATCGTTTAAAAATTGTTCAATGTCCTTGATTTCTGTATCTAAAATGATATCGCCTACATGAAAACGTTGTTTCAAAATAGCCACACCGACATTATAGCTTTTCGCCCAAAATACCTCTGTTTTGTTACAAATAATAAATTCGACAGAGCCGCCGCCCACATCTACCATCAAAACTGGTGTTTTACTGAGGGGTACACCGAGGCTCATGCCTTTGTGAATCAATTCCGCTTCGCGGTCGCCTGAAATCAATTCGATGAAGATACCTGTTTCTTTTTGAACCTTTTCGATGAAGTCTTGACCATTGTCTGCCAATCGTAATGCGGCTGTACCAAATGCGCGAACATGTTGAATATCAAAGGTTTGCAAGGTTTTTAAAAAGGTTTTCATAGCTTCTAAACCACGCTGAAAAGGAGCCTCGCCAATGCGATGAATGCCCGCCGAAGCCAATTTAAGCTCTGCCGTTTGACGATGTATGATGTGGAATTGACCTTTTTGCATGCTTTCGGCGATGTAAAGTCGAAAGCCGTTTGTGCCTAAATCAATGACGGCAAATTTCATAGATGATGGATTGAGCATTTTTAAAAAGACAAAGGAACGGATTGTTTTGAAAATAAATTCACCCAATGGACTGCATTTTTTTTCGACAAATCACAATCGTTAAAATACCAATGATAGACTACTTTTATCTATTATTGCACGTTATAACTATTAGTCGAATGTTTCACATCATTATTTATTGATGCAAATTAGTCCCCTCAGTATTCATTTGAATTTTGTATTGTAAAACTATATCAATCAGTGGGTGTTAAAAATATGATTTTCAGTTTTTTATAAATTCATATTTTTCCACTATAAAAGAAATAAAATTTTTGGTTTCTGAAAAATAACCAAATTTTATTAGCTTTGCATTCAATTATTCTTTTTTTTTAATTCATAAAATCAATCTAAGTATGAAAAAAGTTTTTACAAAAGTCCTTGTGGCTACGCTACTGCTTATAGGTTTTTTTACTGCAACCACTGCCCAAACAACGATATGGCCTATCGCATCAGATAGTGCCACTATTAGAGCCAGTCAGTTTGCAGATTCGAGTCAGATCTACTGGTCACGTACGGGCAATTTAACACCTCCTACTGGACATAAAGGCTGGATTACAAGGGGACTGGCTTCCGATAACCCCGCAAAAAAGGATAGTGCGCGTTGGGTTTGGCGTCGAGATGCTTCTGCTGCTGGTGGGGCTTATTTTGGAACACGTCGCCCACTTGGCTCTCCTACAAGATTAAATGGTGCAGCTGTATTTAATTCAGATTTTTTGGATACAAAAGGTATTGCAGGGAATTTCGGTGCGGGTGAATCTCCTTCGCCACATAAGGGAGAATTGATTTCACCAGTTATAGATGCTTCGGGAGTAACTGATATTGTTGTCCAGTTCAATCAGTATTATCGGCAATTCCAAAGTGCAACTTATATCCAATATAGTGTGGATAGCGGTAGGACTTGGTCTTCTAACTTCAGTTTAAACACAACGATTGCAGCCAATGCACAAACAGATAATCCTGTTATTGCGACAAATACGGATTCAACTTTGATGCGTGTAACACTTAATGGTAGTGTCGGTACAAACAAGTTTATGGTGAAATTCGTTTTTGATGGTGATTTCTATTTTTGGTGTGTTGACGACGTAAAAGTACTTGATTACAAGTTTTACGACATGAAAATGAGTACTTTCTATGCCATTCCACCAAGTCTTTATACACCTAAGGAGCACATGGAACCCATGCGTTTCCTCGCAGACATTACCAATTCGGGTAATAGAGCGATGAATAATACCAAACTGATTGTTAAAGTTTGGCAAAGTGCAACGGGTACTTTAGTCTATTCGGATACCACTGCTCAATATCCAATTTCTTTCAAAGCGGATACAACGTATGAAAACCGCCTTTTAACCAAACCTTTCGTTACTTCAGGCTTGACACCTGGTGTATATATCGGTAGCTATCGTGTAAGAGGTGACAGTTCAATAGTGGACGTAACACCTGACAACGATACAGCACGTTTTGCCTTTGTTGTTACCGAAATGACAGATTCATTGTCATCGCTTAATGTAACGGGTGTGGGTCGTTTCAACTACGTTAAAGAAAATGCAACAGGATTCTCTGAAACTCGTAATGCTGATAGTTATTGGACGGCAACCGAGCCAAAATCTTGGCGTGTGGGTAACTACTACCGTATTGTAAAAGGTGTAACAACACAAATTTCTTCCCTTGCGGTGGTACTTAATGCCAATGCAGCAGCCGGCAGAAGTTTAGCTGCAACGGTTTATGAATGGAAAGATGCGAATGATGACGGTGTCGTACAAGCGACAGAAAGGACACTTGTCGCCGTTGCAGATACATTAGTACCAGCGACACAGCCTACAACCTTATCTTGGTTCTTATTCAAAATGAAGGATTTAACGACTAATCGGTCTTTCCGAACCAAGGATACGGTTAACTATTTAGCGATGGTTGAATTTGATGCACCAGCACCGGCTGCAACACCGTTGTATCTAACGTGTGGTTTCAGTCGTGGTGCTTATGATTACTCTGCTATGCGTTTTGTAACGGATTCTGTCAACGCTCCTCGTTATACCATCGTTATTGGCAAAACGACGGATAGTGATTGGTCAACAGCGGGTTATGGTGGTAACGACGGTGGTACTATTACACCTTCTGTCCGTATCAACATTTTACCTTTCCGAGTCAATACAAACGATGTTTTGTCAAACGATAACAAAATGGATGTTTATCCGAACCCAGTTGGTGCTAATTTTGTCAATATCAATGTTGATTTGGCAAAACAATCGGATGCTGCGATTCGCGTTATGTCCGTTGAAGGTCGTTTCATGTCTGAACAAGTCATTGATAAGCTGTCAAAGCAGAACATTCGTTTAGACATCAGCGACTATCCCGCAGGTACATACATTGCTCAAATTCTGACGGCTGACGGCATTATGTCTCGTCGTTTTGTCGTAGCGAAGTAAATAGCAAACTTGTTTTGCTTAATATAAAAACCCGCGAGGCTTACGAGTCTCGCGGGTTTGTTTTTTGGGTGAAATACTGAGGGGATCACTTTGGCGGATAGGTTTTGTAAAAATCTCCTCGAGTACCAATGGACTCGATTAAAAATTTCTCACCATCCCAATAAAGACCGATTCGATAAGCCCCCATACGAATACGATAATAATTTCGATATCCTTTCAAGACTTTGAAATGTAGAATATCGCCAAATGTCGTAGCAATTTCGATGTTTTCAATGGCTTGAAGGGCTTGGATTTGAACGGCATTAGGGAGGCGAGTTAAGGATTTACGAAACTCTTTAGTGTCCTGAAACCGCATACAATTCTTTTTTGAGATGGGTTAGAAAAGTTTTGGTATCAGCTTCTGAATACACTTCATAGTTTGGTTGTTCTTTGTCATAAAGCATTTTTTCGAGCAACGAAGCATCTTGACGTTCATCGTCGTCCATAGCTTCCCATTCTCCTGTTACGACGTATTTTTGGATTAGGCGTTGTTGGATAATCGGGTATATGTCTGCGTCCCAAACTCCGTTGTCCGTTTCCGAAGGTCTAATCGGTAATGTATCAACTAACTGAAATTGCATTTTCAATTGTTTGGCTAAATTCAATATTTGTTGAATTTTTGCAGTATCATCATATTGGAGAATGAGTGTTGTTTGCATTGAATTTTTTTTATAAAAGTTAATGTTAAATCTTCTTTTTTTTACAAAAATAATCTTTTTTAAGACTTTCTCAAAACTGCCGTTCATAAAAATCTATAATCCGTTCATCTACTTTGATGTCACGAGGCTGTATTTTTGATTTCAAAACAATACCATCTAATGTACGGCAACGGCTCAAAGCGACATACGTTTGTCCAACTTCAAACGCACCACCCGACAGATCAATAATGACTTTATCAAACGTTTTGCCTTGCGCCTTATGAATCGTTATCGCCCAAGCCAAACGCAAAGGATATTGTTTGAACGAGCCTACAACATCGCTTTTGATATCCGAACCGTCGGGCGCGAGTGTGTAGCGCATGATTTCCCAAGTTTGTTTTTCGACTTCAATATTTTTCATCACGCCATCCCGTTCTTCAACTTGCACGACGATATTGTCGGCAGCCAATTTTACGACTTTACCAATCGTCCCATTGACAAATTCCCGCTTCGGGTCGTTTTTGACAAACATCACTTGTGCGCCCAGTTTCAGTCGTAGCAACCCCTCAGTAGGATATTGTTTTGGGTCAAATGCGCCGTTGATTTCGGCGGTATAAGAATATTCACCTATCGGTAAATTGCGCAATTCACGGCTATTTATTTCATCAACAACGGCATTGCGTGTCGAAAGGGTGATAAAATAGTCTTTTTCCTTGAAATTTTGAACAACACGCTCGTTTAAGTCTTCCAAATCGTCGTAGTCAATAGTGCCTAATCTAACAGCATCGAGCAACCGAACAAAATGCCGTGCCTCTTGGCGATATACTTTCTTCAATTCAAGCATTTCCATCTCAAAACTGTCAAACAATACTGAGGGGGTGTCTTTGAATACTTTTGCAGAGAAAAAATAAGGCGATTCGTAGTAAGTTTGAAAAAAATGCTGCTCTTCGGGCGTACTGACGATAGGCGGCAACTGAAATAAATCGCCAAAAAACACCACTTGCACCCCGCCAAAAGGTCTATAATCGTCTCGATTGATGCGCAAAAAACGGTCAATATGGTCAATCATCTCCGCCCGAACCATCGAAATTTCGTCAATAATGAGCACTTCTAATTTTTTATACAAGCGCACATCACGCCGTTTTTTGATTTCATCCGTGCCAAAAAACTTAGCAGGGAAACCAAAAAAGGAGTGAATCGTTTGCCCTTGCACATTAAGCGCAGCAACGCCTGTGGGAGCCAGCACCACGCATTTTTTCCGCGTTGTGTTCTTAAAAAGGTGCAACAATGTAGATTTACCTGTGCCTGCACGACCCGTAATGAATAGGTTTTTTTTCGTTTTTTCAAGCGTATCGAGACCAAATTTGAAGTCGTCGTTGAGTTCGAGTGGTTGTTTCAATATATAATGAGTGATTGAGCGAATGAGTGATTGTGGGCTTCAAAAAGATTAGATTTACGGAATTAAATAATTTAGTAAATCGGAATCTTACCGATTAACCCAAAATTGGACTAATTTTGCAGCAAAATTAAACAAACGCTTTCATCAAACTGAAAAACTTTCCCAAACAAGTTTCTTTTACTTGTGTAAATTATTTTCAAAACCTTTTTTCTTTTAAATTTAAAAATCAATACATGAAAAAATCATTACTTCTATTTGTCACCTTGTTTTTAGGGGGGGGGAGTCTTTTTGCCCAATGCAATGAGTTATTCATTTCTGAATATTCGGCAGGAAAGTACAACAACCGCGCCCTCGAAATTTACAACCCGACAAATGCAGCAATCAGCCTGTCAGGGTATCGCTTATCCAGAAATGATAATGGTACGTCATCATGGTACACGACGACGTTTCCAACGGGAGCTACTGTTGCGCCATACAAAACCTATGTCGTTGTTTCGGACAAACGAGATACGGCTCAGTACAGCGTTTCCTTAGAATATCCAATATTTGATGGTTATGAAAAATGGGATACCTGCAAAGATGCTGCGGGCGCACCCATGATTGACATCGCAACAGGTAAAGTTGAGTTTTGTGTACAAGTTAATACTGCAAATGGCAACTTACCCTTTCGGGGTACAAAATATAATGACTTTTTAGACTTGAAATGCCGCGCCAATGGTTTCCTAAACCCTGTTTACAATACGAACAGAATGATGTATTTCAATGGCAACGATGCTGTTGGTCTGTTCAAAGGTGAGCCAGATATTGCCAATTTAACCAATCTTATAGATATTATGGGTGTCTATAATGACCCAGGCATGATTACGGGTAAGTCATGGAAAGACTGGTTGGGTCGTGATTTGACTTTGGACAAAACCATCCTTCGTAAACGCGAAGTAAAAAAAGGAACGGGTATTGTCGCTTATTCACGTGGAGACACTTTCCGTTATGCCGATTGGTTGATTTTTACCAATAACAACGTCGCACCGTCTTTCCAAAACCTCGGTTCGCACACCTGCGATTGCGACCCTGCGCCACCTGTTTCTGCACGTCGTTTGTGCAACGGTACGCTCATTTCTGCTGCAAATGACATCGCGCCTGCTGAATTTAAGATTTACCCGAACCCCTCAGTATCGGGCAATATTGCTATTGAAGCAGACGAAAAAATCGAAAGCATCCGCGTCATGGACTTAATGGGTCGAGTTATTGACAACCGAAAAATGCAAATTCAAGCCGAAACCATTCAATTGACGCTGCAAAACGTCCACAGCGGTATCTATTTCATTCATGTAACAACAACTGACAAACGAGTTGGCGTGCGTAAACTTATCATCGAATAAAGTAAAGCATTGTTTTGTTGATAAATTGCTGTATTGTTGCAACACAATACAGCAATTTATCAATATAGCAATACAATTTTTTAGCAATTATGACCAATTTTCAACGACGGGCTTTGACGGCAATCTTCTTTGGGGCAGTAATGCTCATAGGCATGTTTTGGAACGAAGCCAGTTTCTACGTTTTGTTTTTTATTATTTCAATGGGTTGCCTGTGGGAGTTTTTGAAGTTGATCAAAGAAGAAAGCAGACTTAGAAAAGTATTCGCTTTGTTGCTTGGCAGTAGTCTTTGGCTGACATCTATTTTTATAAGAATCGTTTCGCTCAATGGAGAGTCGCTACAAATAGGTTTCGGCTGGCATTTAGCCACCTACAAAGTCGTCTTTTTGCCCATCATTCTTTTCGTCATATCGCCTTTTTTTCTACTCCTTTTTGAGCTTTTTTTCCAACAAAGCGAAAAGCCTTTTATCAATGTTGGCTTATTGTTGTTGGGAATTATGTATGCTGTTTTCCCATTCGTCGTTTTTCTTCCCTTTTTAGAATTTTATAGTGTGGATAATCACCCGTTTTCCTACTATTTTTATGAATCCTTCAAGGCAATAAAAGCATTACATTTCACACCTAATATCGTTGCAGGCATTCTATTTCTAACGTGGGCAAATGACTCATTTGCCTACATAATCGGTTCGAGAATTGGCAAAACATTGCTTTTTGAACGCATTTCGCCTAAAAAAACATGGGAGGGATCAATTGGCGGCGGCATCATGTGCATACTGACGGGTATCGTTATTCATCAATTTTTGGGCATTTTGACCCTTGTAGATTGGCTTATTATCGGCGGTATTGTTGCCATATTTGGCTCAATGGGTGATTTGGTCGAAAGTATGTTTAAACGCTCCGTCGGTGTTAAAGATTCAGGTACTTTTATGCCTGGACATGGCGGGTTTTTAGACCGTTTCGATGCGTTTATTTTTGCCATTCCCTTTGTGTTTTTGTATTTGATGTTGAAATAAAGACCCCCCAGTATCTAACAGACATTTAATTAAAGTATTTTTGCACTTCAAAACTAAAACCGAAAAACTATTTATATAAATCATTGACAATTAAGATTCTATGTTACGTATTCACAAAGAAGGTTATTTAATGATTGGTGGCGTGTTCTGTGTATTGGCAGTCATCAATGGCATCGTGATGTGGTTGGCTCATCCTTATGTTTTGGGTTTTACCTTATTCGCTTCACTTATTTTTTTCGTATTGGTCGTTCAGTTTTTTAGAAATCCCAAGCGCGAAATTCTCCTTTTGGACGATAAACTCGTCTATGCACCTGCCGACGGCAAAATTGTCGTCATCGAAGAAACGAATGAGGACGAGTATTTTCACGACCGCCGCATTCAAGTCTCTATTTTTATGTCGCCGCTCAATGTACACGTCAATCGCAACCCGATTAGTGGCATCGTCAAGTATTTTCGCTACCACGAAGGCAAATACCTCGTGGCGTGGCATCCGAAAAGTTCAACTGAAAATGAGCGCACCACAATAGTCATAGACAGTGGCAGACATCAGATTTTGTTCCGTCAAATCGCAGGGGCAGTCGCTCGCCGCATCAAGGCGTATGTCAAAGAAGGCGACCAAGTTTGGCAAGGCAAAGACATGGGTTTCATCAAATTTGGCTCTCGTGTAGATGTTTTTTTACCACTTGATGCTGAAATTTTAGTCAGTATTGATGAAATTTCAAAAGGCAATCAAACCGTTTTAGCACGTTTGAAATAAACCACAGTCATTTTTTTGCCCTGCTGAACGCAGTGAAAGCATCTGAATAATCTTTAAATACAGATGCTTTCACTGCGTTCAGCAGGGCAAAAAAAAATTACCATTCACCATTTATGAAATGAATTTCGACCACATCATTACCGTTACTTTCACATTATTTGCCATCATAGATATGTTGGGCAATATTCCTATTTTGATTTCGCTGCGCGAAAAAATAGGCGATATTCAAGCATGGAAAGCGGCACTCGCGGCGGGTTCATTGATGATAGCTTTTCTGTTTTTTGGTGAGCGATTTCTCGACGTTTTGGGTGTTGATTTGCCTTCATTTGCCTTGGCTGGTTCTATTTTGATATTCATCATGGGACTTGAAATGACATTGGGTATTGATATTTTCAAGTCTGAAAGTGAAGGCAAAACGGGTAGTATTGTTCCCGTTGCGTTTCCTTTAGTGGCAGGTTCAGGTACTTTAACAACCATCATGTCCTTGAAAACGCAATTCGACGATTGGACCATTCTCATAGGCATTTTGCTCAATTTAGGGTTTATTTATCTTGTTATTAGGCTTTTAAACCCCCTTGAACGGTTGCTGGGTAAAGGCGGCTTGTTGGTTATAAGGAAGTTTATGGGTGTTATTTTGTTGGCAATTGCGGTTAAGATTTTTAAAACCAGTTTGATGGCAGATTAAAATAAAACAAAAAAGCACCCCCTCCGTAAAGGCGGTGCTTTTTTAAAAACTAAACCGCAACTGCACCTTCACATCAGTCCTCGTATTGCCTTCTATTTTGTCGAACCCACCCCCAAAACTGTTTTGATTTACCAAACGCGTCCTTGCAAAACGAGTTTCGAGATAACAGTTTTTCTTAAACTTATAACTCGCATTGACATAAAAACGAGTGCCGCGATAGTAATAGGGTAGGACTGTAAAGCTGTATTGCACATCATTTTCAAAACCATAAATGGCTGTGTCATAGTCTTTTGTATCAAAAAAAGCGAGACGAGTTGTTAATTTTAGACCCCTCAGTATAGATTCGATTTTAGGCGATTCAATAGGCAAATTGTTGAGAGAAATAATAGCATCTTGCCAAACAACGAAACCCTTTTTCAAGCCTTTATCATCTTCAAAAAACGCCCATTCCAAACGGTTTCTCAGTTCCAAATTTTTTGACAAACGGTTGTTGAAATGCAGCCGAATTTGCGTCCGTGTTTTGTCCACAACAATATTAGTCTTAACAGAATTAGGTCTATCCGTCATATTCTGTTGTTTTGTTTTCATACGCACTTGCAGATACCCCTCAGTATTGCGGCGGCGATACTGTATTTTTCCCAAAAACTCCTGACCATGAGACGGTGCATCAACCCGAAAACGCCACCATTGATGTTGCCAAAAATCGGCATATCCACTTACTGTCCAAGACCGATTGGGTTTGTATTCCATACCGAAATAAATGCCTTTTTCATCTTGCGGACGACTGGATTCCGCAAACGGCTGTGCTTGTAGTGTTTGATATTTTAATGAAAAAAAACGTTGCAAAATACTGATAGACAAACGTTTATCTAAACCAATGAGTAAACCGTTCAGCGTTGCAAAACCGCCATTGTTACTCATAGCTGTTTCGCCAAAAGCATGAAAGTTTTTATACGTCTTTTTATAATCGGTTGAAATATTCAAAAGACTTTTTCCTTTAAAAGCATATTGATTATACGGTTCATCACGTGGTTCTAAACGTCCGGCGAAGTGATTAAAAACGGTATTCAAGGCAATAGAACCTGTTTTCATGGTTGTTTTCAAACTGCCACCTACGGTGAAAAGCCTGATTGCGTTTCGGTCGGCACGTTCTGTTGCCGTTCGGTGCATACCTGTAACTTGTAAAGCACTGAAAATAGCTTCATTGTCCACAGTATCTAAAAAGTTGGCATCGCGTTGTCGTTTTGAAATAAAAAAGACCCCCTCAGTATTTTGGTTGATTTTGGCTTGAAAAGCCGCACCGCGCAAGAAGTTGATTTCATTCGACGATGTATATTGACGCAATGGCTGATTGTTTTTTTCAACACTCATCACCAATGAACTTTTACCCAAAGCAAAACCATTTTGATGTACCAAACCCTGTCCCAATGAAACGGAATAGTCGCCTAAAATAATGGTTTTGAATGTTTTATGAACATTGGATATTCTGAAGTGAAAACTGGCGAAGTCAAATACGGATTTTCCAAACGGCTCACCTGCATCTTTTTCTAAAGTAAAACCATAACTCAATCGGCTGCCAAACGAATAGCGATAACGAGTATAAATGCGGTTGGCATCGCCGAAATAGCCCCCTTCAGTATCGGCACGTTTAAAGCCTTCTGCTCGTTCAAGCCGATGTTCCCAACGCATAAAAACGTCATTTTTACCTTTTCTGAACCAATCTTTTAGGGGCATAAAATAATCATCGAGCGCATTTTCGACGGTAATAAAAGGGTGGATTTTGTGAATGGTTGCTAAATCAAGGACACTTTGAAGTTCAAGTAGCGATATATAATGTCCGTATTTTTCACGATGTGCGATAATAGCCGCTATTTGTTCAGCCGACAAAAGCCGCAATTGTTCAAATTGAATAGCCGCTGCGCGGTTTATACTGAGGGGGTGCCGAATGAAGTCAGCGAGGTGTTCAAACTCTGTATCGTAGTCAAAAGACGCATCATCGTTTGAAGAAACGGCATTTTCAATGGCATCTTGAAAACTGTAAACGAGTGAATCTGTGGGAATTTGAGTGTATGTGATTTGATAATACAAAATCAAAAAGCATACGGGCAGGGTACGTTTTCTCATAATGTTGTGCTGTTTTATTGGTTTGATTCCTGTTTTGCCTTAAGTTTTGCTCTTAAAAAAATAAAAATTGTCTTGTTTTCCTCATTTAAGGAACAAAGCTGCAAAAAAAACTTCAACGATGATACAGGCAGGTTTTAATATTTATTTTCCATATAATAGTTTTCATAAAATTAAAATTGGTAAAAATTGATTTAACGAAATAAAGACATTAAGTTTAGAATTCAAACTAAGTCAAAGTGAATTTTCCAAATAAACGCCTCACCTTTGCCCTATCAGAAAAGCAGAACGAGATGCGCATAAGTTTTGCTTTTTGCTTTCCAATTATCAAACAATATTTTTCAAAAAAAATGGAGTCTTGTTCGTAAATCTGTTTGCGAACGACATTAATTCACAGCTAAAAGCCAATTTATTATGAACATTAAAGTCACTCTCAAAAGTTTGGCTATAGTAGCCACTTTGTTTACAACGAACCTTTTTGCACAGGATGCTGAAACAAAAGCGGATTCGCCCTTGACAATTTCGGGACAGGTAGATGCTTACTACCGTACGACAAGCAATAACGTTAATGCCTCTAAGACATCATATACCCTACAAAACGGTGGTATTGGTCTTGGTATGGCGAATATTGTGGTTGCTAAAGACAACGGAAAAATCGGTTTTGTTGCCGATTTGATGTTTGGACCTCGTGCAGAAGAGACAAACTATGCTTACAGTGGTAGTTCTTCTTTTATCAAGCAGTTATATATTACTTATAAGCCTACTGAAAAACTCAAATTCACGGCTGGTAATTTCATGACTTTCGTAGGTTATGAATTGGTCGAAGCATCGAACAACTTGAACTACTCGATGTCTTATAACTACACCAATGGACCTTTCTTCCACACAGGTTTGAAAGCAGACATCGCTTTCACCGATAAATTTGCAGGTATGATTGGTGTTTTCAACCAAACAGACAGCAAAGGAGCTTATGGTTTGAAACCAGGTTCTGAATATTTAGATACCAAAAAGAAAATGGTTGGTGCACAATTGTCTTATGCAAGCGGCCCTTTCAAAGTGTATCTGAATGGTTTGTCAGGAAAGGGTGCAGACAGCACTTTGGCGACTACGATTGACTTGACAGCGAGCTACCAAATTTCTGAAAAATTTGGTGCGGGCATCAATTTCATTACGCAAAGCCTTACAAAAGAGAGCAAAACACAGTCTTGGAATGGTTCAGTTTTGTATTTGAACTATGCTTTCTCTCCAATGTTTACGTTGGCAGCTCGTGGTGAGTTGTTTAATGATAAAGATGGTGTGAAATACGCTGCTACCGATAACACAATTAATGCCTTCACTCTTTCAGGTAACATCAAGATTGATGCATTCACGATTATTCCTGAAATCCGTTTTGATTCTGCAAAGAAGAATATTTGGGTTGACGATAAAGGCAAAGCGCAAGGTAGCGAAACGTCATTCATCCTTGCCGCTGTATATAAGTTTTAAGAAAAGCAAAATATCCATTAACGAATGTAAAAGTATGTACACGTCACTTCTACATTTTACATTCGTTAATTATCATTTGATAGTCAAAAAAAACGAGCGGTTGTGGGACTGGAAAGACTCCTGTTTCAGAAGTCTCATTGCCGCTCTTTTTTGTTGATAAATTCCGAAATGAAGATTAGGCGAAATTGAGGAAAAAAGGGTTAACAATGCAAATGTTTTGAATTTTTTGTCAAATCAGTCCTTGTTTCGAGAAATATCCCTTAAATTTGCGCCAACTTCCTATAAAATGATGAATATTAGGTCAGAACCTACGTCTTTTTCATATTTCTACAATACGATACTGAGGGGTCTTTCTCGGGCGGACAATTGGCCGCTTCGACTGAACTTTGCAAGGGCTTGATACTCGCGCAAGGTTTACCTATTATATGTAATTCTATTTTAGGAAGTGTTATTTTTGAAAAACTTAAAAATCATTTTTTTATCAAAATTTTAATAATTTAACTCATGAGTCTTTCCAGATTTAATGCTTTAGACACGATTTCGAGCCGTTTTGATGACATGGAATATATTGACATGCCGGCGGAAAAAATCAAAGATTTCTTTGGCGAACTAGTCTTCAACGATGCTGCTATGAAGCAGTATTTAGATGAGGCTTCTTATTTAAGCGTAAAAGCAGCCATTCAAGGCGGTACAAAATTGAACCGTGAAGTTGCGGCTGTCGTTGCAAATGCTATGATGGCATGGGCGCAAGAAAAAGGTACAACACATTTCACACACTGGTTTCAGCCTTGGACAGGCAAAACGGCTGAAAAACACGATTCGTTTTTTAGCTTGACACCTGACGGTAAAGTCATCGAGGAATTTACAGCAGATTCTCTCGTTCAGCAAGAGCCAGATGGTTCGTCTTTCCCTTCAGGCGGTATGCGTGCAACTTTCGAAGCACGTGGTTACACTGCTTGGGACCCATCTTCACCAGCGTTTATTTTTGATGCAGGTGCGGGTAAAACGCTTTGCATTCCGACAGTTTTCATTACTTATACAGGTGATGCAATGGACTTTAAATTGCCATTGTTGAAATCACAAGACTATCTTAACAAAGCAGCAGTTCCAGTTGCCCAATTGTTTGATAAAGCGGCAACTAAGGTTTCTGCGACTTTGGGTTGGGAACAAGAATTTTTCATGGTTGACGAAGCACTTTTCAACCTTCGTCCTGACTTAATACTGACGGGTCGTACTTTGGTTGGTAAATTGCCCGCTAAGCACCAAAACTTGGAAGACCATTATTTTGGTTCTATTCCTGAACGTATTTATGCTTGTATGCGCGATATGGAAACGGAAGCACACAAATTGGGTATTCCACTCCGTACACGTCACAACGAGGTAGGTCCTGCTCAATATGAGTTTGCACCGATGTTTGAGGAAATCAACGTAGCTGTTGACCACAACAACTTGTTGATGGACTTGATGGACCGCGTGGCACGTCGTCATAAATTGGTTGTTTTGATGCACGAAAAACCTTTCGCTGGTGTGAACGGTTCGGGTAAGCACAACAACTGGTCAATTGCGACAAACACAGGTAAAAACCTTTTGGCACCGGGCAAAGAGCCAGGCAAAAACTTGATGTTCTTGACATTCTTTGTCAATACAATCCGTGCAGTTTTTGAACACGCTGACTTTATCCGCGCTTCAATCGCTACGGCAAATAACGACCACCGTTTGGGTGCAAATGAAGCACCTCCGGCTATCATTTCTGCTTTCTTGGGCGGCACGATGGATAAATTGTTGAACGATTTGGAGAAAAAAGGAACTTCTAATGAGTCAGGTGTTAAAGAAGCACTTGATTTG
Source organism: Saprospiraceae bacterium (assembly GCA_043772905.1). Classification (GTDB taxonomy): domain Bacteria; phylum Bacteroidota; class Bacteroidia; order Chitinophagales; family Saprospiraceae; genus JAAFJT01. Next base: position 32,778 of record JAYVFS010000182.1, read on the forward strand.
GTTGGCAAAATTCCTTTCCTTGAAAAAGATACAACTGACCGTAACCGTACATCACCATTTGCTTTCACAGGTAACAAATTTGAGATTCGCGCAGTTGGTTCTTCGCAAAACTGCGGTGGTCCGATGACTGTTATGAATACGATTGTGGCTGCACAACTCGAAAAATTCAAAGCAGAAGTTGATAAGCTTGTTGCAGGTGGTAAAGAACAAGATGAAGCGGTCATTTCTATTTTGATTCGCTACATCAAAGAATCTAAGAAAGTCCGTTTTGAAGGCAATGGTTATTCACAAGAGTGGAAAGAAGAGGCTGCAAAACGCGGCTTGAATAACTTCACAACAACGCCAGAAGCACTCAAAGCATGGAGCAGCAAAAAAACAGATGTCTTCATCAAGGCAGGTGTTTATTCTAAAAAAGAAATGCACGCCTTCCAAGAAGTACAGTTCCATGCCTATATGACTAAGGTGCAAATCGAAAGTCGTACATTGGGTGAAATGGTGGCTAACTTGATTTTACCAGCAGCCGTTGGATATCAGAAAAAATTGGCTGATAACATCGCTTCTTTGAAGTCTATCGGTGTTGACGAATCTGCTTATTCTGAGCAATTGGAACTCGTTAAGGCTATCAGCGTTGCAATCAACGGTGCGGCAGCGGGTGTCAAAGCGATGACAACAGCACGTCGTTCAGCCAATGACTTAGAAGACATCGAAGCAAGTGCAGCTGCATATTGCGAAAATGTTAAGCCAATTATGGAGGAAATCCGTACTTATTGCGACCGTCTTGAGTATTTTGTTGAAGATTCGGCTTGGCCACTTCCGAAATACCGCGAGATGTTTTATATCCGTTAATTAAGGAATGATGAATGATAAAATATGAATGATGAATTTGTGTTTTGTTTTCATTGTTTTTCAGTTTTATACTGAGGGGGTGTTCGAGCGTTGGTTCGAACACCTTTCTTTTTGTCCGTATTTTGAGAAAAAGCAACTGCCACACTTCGGAAACCCAAAATGTGGCAGTTGCTTTATTCACCCTTAAAATATTCATCATTATCTAAGACACATAAATAGGTACTGTCGTTGCATATTCTCCTATCAAACCGTTGGGACCCAAAGCGCAGACTTCAAACTCATATACTGTATCAGGTTGCAATTGTGTAAAAGTATAAGTGCCTTTATCATTGTAAATCCCATTTTGCCAAACCGTTTCTGATTTCGGTTTATATCGGATGGTATAGTTGATGGCATCCAACACTTCTTCCCACGTTAATTGTACACTACCAGACTTAGATAAATTGGCAGCAATAAAATTTTGAGGAATACCCAATTCTGTAACGGGTTCTTTTGATTTTTTGGTTGTGTTGCGCACTTCAAAACCCGCATCCGTTATAACACGAGAATTATTCCCTCTCTCCTCTACTAAATCCTCAATTTTGTGTGCAATTTTATCTAAAAGATTGATGAGTGCTTCTTTAAAAGCATTTTTCTCATCTCTGCGGTCTTGGTCTTTCCGTACAGCGAGGGCAATACCTGTTACCAAAGCATCCTTTTTAACTTTGATGTCATCAACAAACGGTTTTAATGTTATGTATTGATTATCAGAAGACATCCGTTCATAGACGGTGTTGGCGAATGATACTATTTTATCATCCGTGTACGATTTGAAACCGCGAGAAACTTTAAGTCCCATATTGAATTTATTTTAAAAAATGATAAAAATAAAATATACGCATATAAAATTTTCATCAAAAACCAAACCAAATTTAATATTTATAAATATTATTTTATTTTATGTAATAATAAAATAGTAATAAGGTCATTCCGTCATTATGAATGCCGTGACAGAATCAACGTAAAACATTGTTAATCAATGGCATAATTTAATTTTTTCGGTATTGCAAAATTCATCTCATTTTTTTTCGAACATGCACAAAACCAAGATTAGTTTGAATGAAACCAAGACTGGTTTGAATGAAACCAAGACTGGTTTGAATGAAACCAAGATTGGTTTGAATGAAATCAGGACTGGTTTGAAGTTTAATTGCTAAAGTTTGAAAAAAAGCAGTTGTAAATTTTTAAAAACCTAACCCTTTTTCCGAAAAACGCCAAAAACTGTAATAAGTTTTTGAACAGAAAATGGAATAAAATAATAGTGTTTCAGGTAAAAAATATCGCAAAACGACGTGAAATACACCATGAAGTCAAAGGTATTTTTTCAAAATACGAAAAAAAAAGTTCCGAATAACGCTAAAAAATGTAATAGGCTGTTCCAAACTGTGTTTCTATGTTTGCCCCTGTAATAATAAAAACGATGTTTCAGGCGACTCAATAACGAACTGAATATCCCTATTTTATCCGTCGCTTGAAATGTTTTTTTTCATTTGTGCAACAAAAATCTATTTCACGAAACTCTAAAATCAAACATTTATGTTAGCTTCACGCTTCACGCTTCACGCTTCACGCTTCACGCTTCACGCTTCACGCTTCACGCTTCACGCTTCACGCTTCACGCTTCACGCTTCACGCTTGGACAC
>JAYVFS010000183.1:0-10968 GCA_043772905.1 Saprospiraceae bacterium
GAAATCGTTCCCGCAACTCTTTTGCCTAAGGCTTCAAAAGCAGAAACGATGTCTAATTTTTCACCTTTATAGAAACCGGGTGCAATTGTACCACCATAAACTAAGATTGAAGGGCGATTGAGGCGCGCGATACCCATCATTGCACCGGGCATATTTTTGTCGCAACCGACGACAGCCACAACAGCATCATACCATTGTGCACCTACTACGGTTTCGATAGAATCTGCAATAACATCACGACTTACAAGCGAATAACGCATACCATCCGTTCCCATCGAAATGCCATCAGAGACACCGATTGTATGAAAAATCAAACCGACCAAATCAGCTTTGTTGACGCCTACTTTGATATCTGCTGCCAATGAATTGAGGTGCATGTTGCAAGGATTGCCTTCCCAACCAGTCGAAACGATGCCGACTTGAGCTTTTTTAAAGTCTTCGTCAGTCAAACCGATGGCGTGAAGCATGGCTTGTGCACCGGGCTGTGTTGGGTCTTGGGTAACAGCTTGGCTGTATTTATTTAATTTTTCCACAAACAATAGAATTTTAGAATTTGATTTCGCAATAAATTATTTCTCAAATGTAGAAAGATGTGTGGTATTGAAACGGTCATTTAAAAAATCGGTTACGATGGTCAGACGACATTTAATGGATTTAAACATTTGATTGTCAATTGTTTGTGTATTTTATATTCAAACAGTCAAAGAAAAGTTTGGAGAAAGGCTTAGTACTGAGGGGGTGGCTCTTTTTGTGAAAAAATAATTGGCGATTACAAAAACAAGCCTAACTTTGTCAAAAAATAAAAAAAATGAACGAAATAATGGAAGAAGACATCAAACCTATTGCCATTAGCCCTGATAGCCCAATAGCACAAGGCTTGCTGAGAATGTTGCAACATAAGCAATTGCGGGAAAAATTTTGGTTGGGCGAAATCACTTTTGAAGAGTTAAACAAACAGCTATTAGAAAAAGGTATCCGTAAACAATATGAGCATCCTGCAGCCGTAGCGGACTAACTGTTCTACTTCACAACAATAACTTTATCATTACAAACCACCGTAAATCCCGTCCGTACTTTATACCGTTTTAGGGTTTCAACTGCGTCATTGACTGTCACATTGCCTTCCGTAATGCTCGCATCCGCTTCCCCGCTTGACCGAGCTATGCCTGTGATTTTTAACAAAATATTCAATTCGACGAACTCGTGTCCATCTAATTCATATTCAAACTCAAATTGTTCTTTATTTTTCATTGTTTTAATTTTATGATGTTAAATATAAAAAAGCCTTGAAAATATTTGATTTTCAAGGCTTTTTGGGCTTTTATACTGAGGGGGGTCATGGAATTAACACATAACCATTGATTGCTAAATTGCTAAAATCGTCGTAGCTGATCCAAATATATCCGCCGTTGCCCCATTCACGTCCCCAACTATTGAGCAATTCTACGGCTTTACGCTCTTCGTCATAGCCGACGACGACGAGGAATTGCGTTCCCGCTGGTGTTGTATCGCCTGACGAGGCTTGCCAATAACGGGATTGATGGAGGTTTTTAAAATCATTGGTTATTTGCATTTCAATGACGACAGGGTTGCCACGCATAATGGCTTTTCGGAGGTCGTACAACTTTTGTTGTGGACGTGTCGTGGACTGAAAAAGTTTGATATAGTTCTTGATTTTATATTTAACGGCTGAATATACTGAGGGGGTCAAATTGGGCGAATCGAAGGGCAAAATGGCGGCTGAAACCGTTCCTGTGCTGCCCAAAAAATTTAGGTTGTCCTCAACTGAACCTTGTGGCATTTGTAAACGTATGAAATCTGGTGATAAATTGTCTTTGTAGTTATTATTGAGGTTGATGTAATATTCGAGTGCATTTGCCAAAGCATAAGTAGCAGAATTGGCTTTTTTGCCTGCCAAACGAGGGGGCATCATGTACGATTTAAGACTTTGCTCATTGAGCAAATCTTTAGAAGAAGTGCCAACGCCTTCGATGACGAGGAGATATTGGTCAAATGATTTGGTATCCATAATACCAAATACACCTTTGGTTTGAGGCGCAAGTATTTCTTGTGCGTTTGCGCAAAGGTTAAAAGAAAAGAAGATTAGGATGCAGATAAATGACTGTTTCATATTGTGAGATATTTAGTAAGAAAACGTTTTAGACGCTTTTTTCTTGTTTGATGAAAGTAATTTTAGTTTTCCTATATGTATTTTTGAAAAAAACAGAAATAACAATAAGAAATCGAAACAATTTTATGGAAAATTGCGTCACAAATATCGGTATATTTAAAGAATGGTTTATTTTTTGTATTCTTATTTTTCAAAAGAAAAAAAGAAGTCGTTATTTTGTCAAATTAAAAAATAACCCATACTGTTATTTAGAAACAATATTGACAAATAAATAGTTACACATAAAGTTATTTAGAATAAAATTAATACCGTTTCATAAAATTATTTAGAATTAAAATTAATTTTTCAAATCTGTGACTTAGTATTTGAAAATACACCTAAAAAAGGCTTAACTTTATGTCACAAAATTAAATTACATGAAAAACCTCATAGAGATAGCGAAAATCGTCACTAAAAAGAAAGTAAAGAAGATTGAAATCTTTGACGATTATTCATTGAAAAACAAAAACTCAAAGTTTAATGAGTTTTATGAAGCCCTCATGGCGGGAAAGTTTCGTAATGACCGCGACGCTGCAACTTACCTACAAGATTGCAGCCCAACTGACGACAAATACCGTCAGTTGAAATCTCGTTTCCGAAAACGATTGCTCAATACTTTGTTTTTCTTAGATGTCAATTTGCCTGATACATCTGGCTATGACCGTGCTTATTTTACGTGTAACAAGGAGTGGACTTTAGTAAAAATCCTCTTGTCCAATGATGCGACTTCTACTGCCGCTTCGTTGGCGCGCCAAATTTTGACCACTTCTTTGAAATATAAGTTTGCGGATTTGATTGTGAACTGTTCACGTATTTTGAGAACACATGCGGCACAAACGGAAAGTGAAAAAGATTATGAAGAATATGATGGCTACATCAAGCAATATAAGGACATTTTAGATGCTGAAATCCGTTCGGAAGAGCTCAATCAGCGTGTGATGATGAATTACTACCGTCCCGTTTCTGAAAATTTTGACTTGAAAGAACGTATTGATACGTATTGCGATGCATTGATTGGTTTGTCGGAAATATATGATTCGCCAATCATTTTCTACAATATGTACTTGGTTTGGACTTATCGCTACGAAATGTTACAGGATTATGAGTCCATGATTGAGGTTTGCTCGCGGGCAGAACAATTTATGAAAGACAATCCGACCTACTATCAAGAAGAAAAAATGGCAACTTTTCAGTTGAAAAAGATGTCTGCTTTCTTACATTTGAAAGATTATAAACGCGGGAAAATCAATGCTGAAAAGTGTTTGCAGTCCTTTGATGAAGGCTCGGAATTGTGGTTTACGTTTATGGAATATTATTTCCTTTTAGCGATGCACACCGACAACCATATAAATGCGATTGCTATTTTGACACGGGCTTTAGCCAATACAAAGTTCAAACGATTGAATCATGAAGACCGTGAAAAATGGAAAATTTATGAAGTATATATGAATTATGTCATTGAAGTTTTTGGAGAAGAGAACCCTATTTTACGTCGTCAAAACAGGCGTATATTTAAGGTGTCAAAATTCCTCAATGACCCGATTATGTATCCAAAAGAGATGCGGATTTTCACTATTTTCCTCATCATCGCTCAAGTTCTTTTCCTTTTAGAACAAAAACAATACAATCAAGCTTCGGAATTGATTGACCGTTTGAAAAACTATGCAAATCGACAATTGAAAAAAGAGGATTATTATCGCCTTATTGCTTTCATTCGTTTGTTACAACAGTTGGCAAAAGCAGATTACAAATTCAGTGAAATAACAAGTACAGAAAAATATGTCGCTCGACTTCACGAAATGCCATTCTCTTATAGAGGTCTTATTTCAGAATTGGAAGTCATTCCTTACGAACTGCTTTGGCAAATTATATTGAAGAGGACGAAGTAGAATTGGGGATTGGTTATTGGGGATTGGTTGAGACTAATAACCAATCCCCAATACATTCGTCGAAACAAAAAGATTAATTGCAACCTATAGTTGCTCAAAAAAGTCATTAACGGTAAGATACTTAAAAGTATCCCCGATGGAAATTTTAGAAGCCGCCCGAGCGTTCACGTTCGGTGCGGTTTTTTTTACTTGAAAATTATTTACAAAATCTATGTCCTCATAAATCTAAAAATGCCCCCCTCAGTAAAAAGGGATAATAAAACTAATTTTATTATCTTTTCAATATGCAGCCGTAGAAATACATTTTTGTCTTTTCATTAGATTTAAACCATTTAAGTCCACTTTTAAGAGAGTTTAGTCTAAAAAACAATATTCAGAATCATTGTATTGTATTAAATTCACATTGTTTTTCTTCAAAAAAAAACACCCCCTTCGTCCAAATGAGTCCATTAGGACGAAGGAATCCTTTGGATCAGTCATTTTAACACTTTATTACCTAACTAAATTCTTTTGTTAAAAACATGAATTACCTTATTTCAATGCGCAAATCGATTCTTTTAGGCTTAAGCCTTTGCTTTTCGTTAACAATGATGGCTCAATTGCCCGCAAATATCGAAAAACTGAACTCCGTAGAAGGTATCACCGAATACCGACTTAAAAGCAATGGCTTACGCGTCCTTATTTTTCCAGATGCCGCAACACAAACAGCTACTGTTAATATCACTTTCCTAGTTGGTAGTCGCCACGAAGGGTATGGTGAAACGGGCATGGCGCACTTACTTGAACATTTGGTCTTCAAAGGTTCGCCTAAACACAAGGACATTCCCGCAGAATTCAAAGCAAGAGGTGCCAGTTTCAACGGCACAACTTGGCTTGACCGGACCAATTATTACGAAACATTTCCAGCAACTGATGAAAACCTCGAATGGGCTTTGGATTTAGAGAGTGACCGCATGGTTAATTCTTTTATCGCCAAAAAAGATTTGGAATCTGAATTTACTGTCGTTCGCAATGAGTTTGAAATGGGTGAAAATGACCCTTCAAGTGTCTTGATGGAACGTGTAATGAGCACTGCTTATTTGTGGCATAACTACGGCAAATCAACGATTGGCAACAGAGCTGATATTGAAAATGTGCCTATTGAAAACCTACAAGCCTTTTACCACAAATTTTATCAACCAGACAATGCCGTGTTGACCATTGCAGGTAAAGTTGATGAAATGAAGACGCTCAAATTGATTGATAAATACTTTACTTCTGTCACAAAGCCAACGCGTGTGCTGCAAGGCACTTGGTCAACAGAGCCTACGCAAGATGGCGAACGCAATGTTATACTTCGTCGGGTCGGTGATGTACAAGTTGTGTCAGCAGGCTATCATGTGCCCGCTGGTTCGCACGCTGATTTCGCAGCCGTTCAAGTCTTAACGGATGCTTTAACAGATAATCCTTCAGGGCGATTGTACAAAAACCTCGTCGCAGCTAACAAAGCGGCAAGCATTTGGGGTTATGCCTTACAAACTAAAGAACCAGGCTTTGTTTACTTCAATGTCGATGTCCGTAAAGAGCAAAATCTGGACGAAGCCAAAGGCATTTTCTTGAAAACATTGGATGATGTAGCGTCAACGCCGCTTTCGGATGAGGAAGTAAACCGTGCTAAACAACAAAACCTTAAAGGACTTGAAGCGGCTTTTCGCAATACAGCCCGAACAGGCGTTTTGCTCTCCGAATTCATCGCTTTGGGCGATTGGCGTATGTTCTTTATCACAAGAGATAACCTTGAAAAACTCACAGCAAAAGACGTTGACCGTGTTGCCAAGGCTTATTTCAAACCGTCGAACCGAACCATCGGTGTATTTTTACCTGAAGCAAAGTCTGACCGTGCTGAAATTCCGCCCGTACCAGAAATATCAGCCCTCGTAGAAGGTTATAAAGGCAAGGCAAAAATGTCTGAAGGTGAGGTTTTTGACCCAAGTTTCACAAATATTGAAGCCAGAACAAAATCAGGTATGGCGGGTACCGTTAAATATTCTTTTTTGAATAAAACAACACGTGGCAATACAGTTATAGCCAATATGACTTTACGTTTTGGCGATATTCAAAGCCTTTCAGGTAAAAGGATGGTAGCGTATTTGGCAGGTAGTATGTTGAAAAAAGGCACATCAAAACATACAGCGCAAGAACTCAATGATGCATTAGACGCATTGAAAGCCACTGTGAGCATCAGTGGCAGCCAAAATCAAGTCAGTGTCTCAATTGAAACCGTTCGCGACAATCTCCCTAAGACTCTTGAACTTGTGAATGAGATGTTGAAAGACGCAACAATGCCAGATAAAGAATTTGGCGAGCTTATTCAAGAGGAATTGGCAACTTGCGAACAACAATTGAGCGACCCGCAATTCCAGGCATCGAACGCCATGCAACGGTATATGAGTCCTTATCCGAAGTCAGATGTCCGTTATAGAGCCACTTCACAAGAGGAAATTGAAGAACTTAAAGCAGCTAAAGTGGCAGATGTCCGTAAGTTCTACAAAGAGTTTTATGGAGGTTCAGATGCCACCGTCTCCATTGTCGGTGACTTCGATGAGAACGTTGCTAAAAAGCTTATTACTGAGGGGGTCGGTTCTTGGAAATCACCAAAGCCTTTCAAACGTTTGGAATCTAAATATTTTGATGTTCCTGCAAAAAATGATGTTATCAAAACACCCGATAAAGCAAACGCTTTGTTCTTTGCCGCGCTCAATATACCCATGAAAGACGACGACCCGCAATATTCAGCCATGGTTCTCGGCAATGTCGTGCTCGGAGGCGGTGCATTGAGCAGCCGTTTGGCTAATCGCATTCGCCAAAAAGATGGCATCAGTTACGGTGTTGGTTCTGGTTTTCAAGCAAATCCGCTTGACAAAGCAGGTTTTTTCTATACTTATGCCATTTACGCGCCTGAAAACGTTGAACGTTTAGAAGCAGCCTTTAAAGAAGAGGTTGACAAAATTTTGAAAGAGGGTATCACAGAAGAAGAATTGGTCTCGGCTAAAAAATACATCGCTCAAAACAATTTACTCGGACGTTCAAACGACCGTCAATTGTCGGGCAAACTCAACAGCTACCAATATCTCAAAAGAGATTTAAAATGGGATGCTGCCTATGAGGACAATTTATCAAAACTAACCGTTGAAGATGTCAATAATGCTTTACGCAAAAACATCGATCCTTCTAAAATCAGCTTATTCAAAGCAGGTGACTTTGATAAGGTGAAAAAACCTTAGTTTTAAGGGTAATCCCCCGACCCCAAAGGGGAGGTTGTGCTACTCCCCTTTGGGGTCGGGGGGGGGGGAATGGTAAAAAAACGTTCGGAAAGCAACAAGCTGTTTTCCGAACGTTTTTCTTTTCAAATCCCCCCCTCAGTATTTAAGCTATTTTTCCACAACAAGCTTAGAAGTGAAGCACTAAAATGAAAAAAACATTAATTTATTAAATAGTTTTTTATTGTTGAGAAATGATATTTTTGTGGACTGATGTAATGCATGCGAAACCGCTTTCGCACGAACCATTCTTGTAGGTAAAAAATAATTTAAACTATTCTTAAATCATTAACAATGAAGAACTTAGTAACTTTTTGCTTTGTACTTTTTGTACTTTGGGGTTGTAATGAAACACCTAAAAGTACGCCTGTAACAACAGTCTTTTTTTCAGATTCTGCGGCGATTACCGATGCTGTTCATGGCTTTTATCAGTTTTACAACACCTTCTACAAAGACAATACTAAAAATCTAGATTTTACCGACGACAAAGGCAAACATTTGAAGTTGAATCAAGCTAATTTAGATGCCTATTATGCTCATTTTAAGAACAGCGGAGTTGTAAGTAGTGATTTTGTCACAAAGGAATTGGCTTACTACAAAAACTGTGAAACCCTTTGGCAAAAAGAAGAAAAAGGCGATCAAGCTTCTTGTTTTGAAGCAGATAGATATTACTGCTCACAAGAAGAACCAGACTTTGAATTTTACACAAAAGCACCCATTTCAGTTAAATCCGTAGCAAACAACACAGCATCAGCTGCTTTTGCTGGCATTACAGAAGGCAGCCCTTCTATCAGTTTTGAGTTAGTCAAAGAAGGGGATAAATGGTTGGTTTCAAAAATTGAATGTACGGTTGGTGAAAACACATCTTCTGCCGAAATGGATTTAGTAAATCAGTTAGCTGCATTCTATTCAGGCACCACGCCTTGTGCCGACTGTGATGGCATCGCAACATTACTTACATTAAATGCGGATGAAAAAAGAACTTTTTCTTTGGAAGAACAATACAAAGGTAAAAAGGAAAAAACAGTCGAATCGAAAGGCACATGGGCAGTTGCAGAGGGCATTATCACTTTAAACGGTGACTCTGGCAGCAGTAAATATCAAATGGCTGACGATGGTTTAATCAGTCTGAATGCTGACGGGAGTAAAAGAGATGCAAAGTCTGCAAAAAAATACTTGCTAAAAAAAGTCATGGGTGAATAAAAAGGCGCATTGAGTCCGTTAATAACACTCATAAGAAAGACCACTGATTGGACAATCAGTGGTCTTTCTTATGAGTGTTATTAACGAGATTTAATCTGTTGAATTGGTAAAAAGTCGTTTGACAAATTATCCCTTTTATTATCAACCAAATGTTTATTTTGTGGGCTTACATTTCATATTTCTTAATCATAAATTATCAACAAGATGTCCACAACACCTATTTCACCTAATAACACATCGCGGCGCACATTTCTCTATAAAGGCGCATTGGCTTCTTTAGCCATTTTCAGTACCCCCTCAGTATTTGACCTTACAAAATCGAATATTTGGACATTAAAACCTGATTCTAAAATCAAAGGTGTCCAAATCGGTGTCATTACCTATTCATTCAGAAGTTTACCAAGCGCACCCGACAAATTGCTTCAATATTGCATAGATTCAGGTATCAGTGCCATCGAATTAATGGGCGATTCGGTTGAAGATTATGCAGGAAAACCTGTGAATCCTGTAAAACTACCGCCAAGAGTGCCCGGGCAACCCATGAAATTGACCGATGAACAAAAAGCAGAGATTGCTGTGTATCAAAAACAGGTCGCTGAATGGCGTGCAAGTGTGTCAATGGACACATTTAAAACCATACGCAAAATGTTTAACAAAGCAGGGGTCAGTATTTATGCCTTTAAGCCCAATGCTTTGGGTGCAAACAACACCGACGCAGAGATTGAATACGCTTTGCGGGCAGCAAAAGCCCTCGGTGCTAAATCTGTCACTGTTGAATTGCCCAATGACGCAGCTCAAACAAAACGTTTAGGTGATTTGGCGGCAAAACATAAGGTTTACATCGGTTATCATGCCCATTTACAAGCAACGGATACGTTTTGGGATGTCGCTTTGAGTCAATCACCTTACAATTCCATGAATTTAGATTGTGGTCATTACATTGCGGCAGGTGGCAAAAATACCACAGAAACTTTATTGGCACTTATTAATGCGAAACACGACCGTATTACGACGATGCACATCAAAGATCGTAAGTCAAAACAAAACGGTGGTGAAAATGTGGTTTGGGGACAAGGCGATACGCCTATTAAAGAGATACTTTCTCTTTTGAGAGATAAAAAATACAACATTCCTGCAACTATTGAATTGGAATACGAGATTCCAAAAGATTCAGACCCTGTGAAAGAAACGAAGAAGTGTTTGGAATATGCCAAAACGATGTTGGCGTAATGGAGTAATAGTGAATGGTGAATCTTTAGTGTTCATGAATTCAATTTATTTTTAACAAAAAAAAAACTAATAACAGCATGTCTCATACGAATAATGTTCCTAAAGACGCTTCACGGCGCAGCTTCCTCCTAAAAGGTTCATTGGCGACCTTTGGTATTATCACAAGCACCCCCTCAGTATGGAGCTTGGCTTCATCAAATTTATTTGGTGGCGAACCTAATTCTAAAATCAAAGGTGTGCAAATCGGTGTCACCACTTATTCTTTCAGAAGTATGCCTTGTACGCCCGATAAATTGGTGCAATATTGTGTCGGTGCCAACATCAATGCCATCGAATTGAAAGGAGATGAAATAGAAGACTTTTTGGGCAAACCCGCTAATCCTGTTAAGGTTGTACGTGTCGCAGGAAAACCAGTCCCTTTGACAGATGAACAGAAAACACAGTTGGCGGCTTACCAAAAGCAAGTGGCTGAATGGCGGACTAACGTTTCGATGGACAAATTCAAGGAAGTGCGCAAAATGTTTAAGAAAGCAGGTATCGACATTTATGCTTATAAACCCAATGCGCTCGGTGCAGATAACACAGACGCTGAAATTGAATACGCTATGCGCGCAGCTAAAGCCTTAGGCGCAACATCCGTATCGGTTGAGTTGCCAAAAGACGGTGCGCAAACTAAAAGATTGGGCGATTTAGGCACTAAAAACAAAGTTTATATCGGTTATCACGCCCATTTGCAAGCAACGGATACCGCTTGGGATGAAGCTTTAGCACAATCACCTTATAATACCTTGAATTTGGACTGCGGGCATTACATCGCAGCTGGTGGAAACAATACAAAGGCAAGTATTTTGGCTCTCATCGAAGCAAAACACGACCGCATTTCCACTTTGCATATCAAAGACCGAAAGAATAAGGAAAATGGTGGCGAAAATCAGGTCTGGGGACAAGGCGATACACCCATAAAAGAAATTTTGGCTCTTTTGAGAGATAAAAAATACAATATTCCTGCAACGATTGAATTGGAATACACCATTCCGAAGGATTCAGATGCTGTGAAAGAGACAAAGCGGTGCTTGGATTATTCGCGGGAGATGCTTGCTTAATGGTGTGCAGTAGGTCTAGTAAACGGAAATTGAATAGTTTTTTGCTTTTTTTTGCAAAAAAAAGCAAAAAACTA
>JAYVFS010000184.1:0-3704 GCA_043772905.1 Saprospiraceae bacterium
TATTCTTTTGACAATAAACCTTTCATGGGTTGTTGATTATTGGCAAAAGCAGGGTCACCATAATAGAAATCACGGTCGGCAAACGCCAAATTCATCGCTTGATACAGCGTATGTATATAACGTGTCGAGTTATAACCCATCGCTTTTAAATCAAAGTTTTCAAGGATATTCAAAGTCTGTAACATCACAGGTCCTTGCGTCCATTGTTGCAATTTATAAACATCAATGCCTTTGTAATTGGTCATCATGGGTTCTTCTATTTTCACTTTCCAATTTGCCAAGTCTGCTTCTGTTATCAAACCGCCTTGTTCGCGACAGCCACGAGAGAACTCTTTGGCAATTTCACCTTTGTAAAACAAATCGTAAGCGGCATATATCGCTTCTTTACGTGATTTACCTTTTTTCAAAGCGTCTTGTTCAGCATTGACCAATTTTTGCAACATCGCTAATAGGTCTTTTTGAACAAAGATTTCTCCTGCATCAGGTGCTTCTCGTTTTTCACCTAAATGAGGTAGAAACACCTTTTTTGAGTAAGGCCATTTCTTAATTTCATCTTTACCTCGCTCAATAGAGTTAGCTGTTTGTGCTTCAATCGGATAACCTTCTGCCATTTGCATAGCGGGTGCTAATACATCTTTAAGGCTCATCGTTCCATATTCTGCCAACATAGTCATCAAACCACCTGGAGTTCCTGGCGTAACAGCCGCTAATGGACCAAATTCAGGCGGATAGTTCATACCTTTTCCTTTAAAGAAATCAGCCGTTGCACCTGTTGGTGCAACACCTAAAGCATTGATAGCGATGACTTTTTTTGTCTTTGGATTATAAATCAAGGCTTGTGTTTCGCCGCCCCAACTCAATACATCCCACATCGTGCAACAAGCGGCTAACATACCGCAACCTGCATCAATCGCATTGCCTCCTTTTGCAAAAATCATTGCTCCTGCGGTTGCAGAAAGAGGTTTACCCGTCACTGCCATCCAATGTTTGCCATGTAAAGGTGGCTTTTGGGTTGAAACTGGGAAGTTATTAAAAGATTGACCATTGACGGCAACCGTAATTAGGCTCGTACAGAGCGTAGAGAGTAAGTATTGCTTCATATTCATCATTTTTAATTTTTTTGTAAATATAAAACACCCCCTCAGTATAATAGCTGATTTCGGTGTTTTTTAGTCATAAAGCTACTTTTACCCTGTTTCTTTTTTCGCTTTTATTTATTTCACTTTACTTGGTTTAAATGTGTGCGGTGAATAGAGTTCTTATTCACCGCATAATTTGCGGCGAATAATACAACTATTCACCGCAAATTGTATTTTTACCTTGTGAAAACGAATATTCAAGATGTTAGATGCTGTTTCAAGCCAGTTTAATGACTAAAATCGAAGCAAAAGGGGTGTTGTTGGTTAAACCAATGCGTAAAAAATTCATCAATTATCATTCATCATTCATCATTTCGCAATGACTCGTTACATTCATCAACATAAAGATTGGGCAACATTTACTTGGGATAGTGATTTGTTGTTACCAAAATTAGCGCTTGTTAGAAATAAACAAGGTACACTCATTGGTCAAATGAGTGCATTGGGTTTTGATTTGAAACAAGAGTCCATCTTAGAAAACTTAACCTTAGATGTATTAAAGTCATGGGAAATTGAAGGCGCATTTCTTGAACCCGAACAAGTACGGTCTTCTATTGCAAGGCATTTGGGTATGGATATTTCTGGACTCATTCCTTCCGATAGATATGTTGAAGGTGTTGTGGATATGATGCTTGATGCAACTCAAAACTATCAAAATGAATTGACCGAAGAAAGGCTTTTTGATTGGCACGCTGCCTTATTTCCAACAGGAAGAAGCGGTATGTTTAAAATTTCTGTTGGTCAATGGCGAAAAGATGAAAAAAGTCCGATGCAAGTTGTTTCAGTTGTTTTAGGCAAGGAAAAAATTCATTTTCAAGCACCTGATGCGGCTCTTTTAGCAACAGAAATGAATAAATTCATCGCATGGTTCAACGAAGAAGAAGCACTTGACCCTGTTTTAAAAGCAGCGATTGCCCATTTGTGGTTTATCACCATTCACCCTTTTGACGATGGTAATGGTCGCATTGCAAGAGCCATTACAGATATGCAGTTGGCAAAATCAGAAGGCAGTCCGCAGCGTTTTTACAGTATGTCTGCTGAAATTGAGCGACAACGTAAGGGATATTATGCTATTCTTGAAAAAACGCAGAAAGGGTCTTTGGACATCAGCGACTGGCTGATATGGTTTTTAGATTGTTTATTATTGGCTTTAAAAGGAACGGAAGCAACCTTGGAAAAGGTTTTGAAAAAAGCTAAATTTTGGGAAAAACACGCGACAACTATTCTAAATGAAAGACAAATTTTGATGCTCAATAAACTTATGGGACAATTTGAAGGCAAATTAACATCGTCGAAATGGGCTAAAATAACAAAGTGTTCAAGTGATACTGCCTTGCGTGATATTCAAGATTTATTGGACAAAGACATTTTGTTTAAAGAATCATCAGGCGGTAGAAGTACAAGTTATGTTTTGAATCTTTATTGACTCCCCCTCAGTAAAGCATTAAAAAACCCTTGCAAAACGGTTGTTCTACAAGGGCTGTATTTATAATTTGTATTTTGAAACCTTAATCAGCCGACAAATGTAAGTATTTCAAAAACTCACTTTTACGGGCTTCCTCTTTGAATTTTCCACCATAATAAGACGTAACCGTACTACTATTGACATCTTGAACACCGCGCGAAGAAACGCATAAGTGTTTTGCATCTATCACAACGGCTATATCGTCAGTCCCTAATGCCGTCCGCAATTCTTTAGCAATTTGCATCGTCAAACGTTCTTGTACTTGCGGACGTTTAGCAAAATATTGAACAATGCGGTTCAATTTTGACAAACCAATCACTTTGCCATTCGACATATAAGCGATGTGTGCTTTGCCAATAATCGGTACAAAATGATGCTCGCAATTTGAGAAAAACGTAATGTCTTTTTCTACGAGCATCTCGTTGTACTGATACTTATTGTCAAACAAAGCAATCTTTGGCTTATTGTCTGGATTTAAACCACTAAAAATCTCTTTCACATACATCTTAGCCACTCGGTTTGGTGTCCCTTTTAAGCTGTCATCCGTCAAATCAAGTCCCAAAGTGTGCATGATTTCTCTGAAATGGTAAGCGATTTTGTGCATTTTTTCATTATCTGTTAGGTCAAAAGCCGCGTCGTGCATAGGCGTTTCAACAGAAGTCATAATGTGGTCATCGCCAATTTCGTCATCTGTAAAAGTCAAAACATCTTCGTCCATAAGTAAGGATTCTAAAACGATTTCGTTCGCATTCATATATCTTTTGTTAAGCTTTAAGTGTTAGAAATATTGTCGTTTTAAAGGCATTGCTATGCCTTTAAAAATTGTGATTGGTTCGATAAGAATACTAACAGCAAAGCGTTAATTTGGTTGTAGTTTTGTTTAATGTTTTTAAAAAAATAATTAAACAAAGCATGGAAATTATCACGTTTCGACTTTATGAAGAGCGCTTTTCTCAACAGTATATCAAATATGTTTAGCGATAACGAAAGTGTTCGTTCCTAAAATACAGATAAAACGCTACCTTTGAAACAAAAACAAACGATTCACTACCCCCTCAGTAAAACACATTTAATAAACCAATATTTTCAATAAAAAATGA
>JAYVFS010000185.1:0-3662 GCA_043772905.1 Saprospiraceae bacterium
CAAAGTGGCTTGAACCGTCGAGGCAATATTCGCGTATTGTCACCCCTCAGTTTTGATGAGCGTCATCGTTTTGCATTTACCATGGATTATCGTTTTGACGAAAATAAATATACGGGACCGATGTTTTTTGGTAAGGAAATCTTTAGAGATGCAGGTATTAACATGCAATTGGTCACGGTTTCAGGTCGTCCTTATACAAAACAAGCTATTGCACAACCTTTCGGCGGAGCTAATATTGATGGACTCATCAATGGTGCACGTTTGCCATGGACGTATAATGTTGATATGCGTATTGACAAGACGTTTACCATTTCAAAAGATGCGAAGCACCCCCTCAGTATAAACGCCTATTTCCGCGTACAAAACTTGTTGGACACACGTAATGTTAGAAGTGTCTATCGGGCATCTGGTTCGCCAGACGACGACGGTTATTTGAGTTCACCGCTTGGGATAAGCACTTTGGAAGGTATTGCCAATTCACGTCCAGACAATTTGGAAGCCTATCGTTTCTCTTATATGATACGTGAGTTAAATCCAGGTAATTATTTCTTTCCACGTCGTATGTATTTAGGTGCGACGTTTATGTTTTGATATTTAAAGAATTTTAAAAAAATATAAAATAATGCAAATGAATCGTTTACGCTTTGGACGGCATTTTTTACGTCTATTTATGAGCTTGCTCGCATTAGGCGTTATCGGTATAGCTCAGGCGCGCTATCCAGGTACTTTGGAAAAAGGTGCGCAAGGAGACCCCTCAGTCGTGTCTAATCGCTCTGACTGTATTCCGGGTAAATCACGATATGATATGCAGCTCAATAATGTCCGCGCCACACTTTTATCAAGTGGTGATGTGTGGTGGGACTTGACAAACCCTGGCTATGTTATCCCAAAAGTACAACCTGGAACGGGCGCAAAAGCAGTTTCTTCCATTTTTGCGGGGGCTGTTTGGTTGGGTGGAAAAGACCCTTCTGGCAATCTTAAGGTGGCTGCTCAAACATATCGTTCAGGCAACCCACCTAAAACGGACTTTTGGCCTGGACCACTCAACGAAAATGGTCAAACGAGCAAAGCTGTTTGTGACAATTGGGATAAGCACTTTACCGTGTTTCGGACAGATATTGACTCCTGTATTCGTCTTTTCCGCGCAGCGCAGCTAAAAGACCCTACCAATCCAGTGGTTGACCCAGGTTTGATTCCTGAAAGTGTCAAAGGCTGGCCAGCCAATGGCAATCCCTATTTCTTTGAAATTCACCGTTTTACGCTGCCACGCACGAAAGCGGGTTTGGGCAAGTTTCACGATGAAGATGGTGATTTGAACTATGACCCAACAAAGGGGGATTATCCTACGATTGACATCAAAGGTTGTGATATTGATGTATTTCCAGACGAAATGGTCTTTTGGGTTTACAATGACAATGGTAACGTACACACCAACTCTCTGCGCTCATTGCCCATTCAGATGGAAGTACAAGTACAGGCTTTCAACTATCAAACAAATGATGAGTTGAATGACATGACTTTTCAACGCTATAAACTTATCAACCGAGCTAAGACAGATATTGACTCCATGTATTTCGCTATGTGGGTTGACCCTGACTTAGGTTGTAGCGACGATGACTATATCGGTTGTGATACCACGCGGAGTTTGATGTATGTTTATAATGATGATGGACAAGACGGCACGGCAGGTTCTGGCTGTGTTTGTCAAGGTGGAACGAATACTTATTGCGATAAAATACCGATGATTGGGGTGGATTATTTCCGCGGTCCGAATGATGAATTTGGAAAAGAATTAGGGATGTCTTCGTTTACTTATTATTTAAATGGTACAACATCGGGCTGTCCTGCACAAGGTGGTACGACCGACCCAAGTTCAGCACAAGAATATTACAACTATTTAACAGGTTTTTGGCGTGACGGAACACCTTATACCTTTGGCGGCAGTGGCTATAACCCAAATGCTACGACCAAACGTTTGAAATATGCTTTTGTGGATGCACCCAACAATCCTGCGGGTTGGTCAATGGTAACAGCTAATCAACCTTGTGGCGACCGTCGGACAATTCAAGCGTCTGGTCCCCTCAAATTAAAGCCAGGTGCGGTCAATGAATTGATTATTGGGGTGCCATGGGTGCCAGATATTCCACATCCTGCGCCTGATATTCGCAAATTGCAAGAAGCTGATGATATTGCACAGGCTCTTTTCGATGCGTGTTTCAAGATTTTTGATGGTCCTGATGCACCCGATATGTGTTTTGTTGAGTTAGACCGTGAAATCATAGCGGTACTCACAAACCCTCCTTTTCCACAATCGAATAATGCAGGTGAACTGTACAAGGAAGCGGGTTTACGCATTCCACGTCAAGGCAATAAAGATACAAACTACCTTTTCCAAGGCTATAAATTGTTTCAATTGCATGACGGAGATGTGGGTGTAGCAGATTTGGATAACCCAGATAAATCACGTCTTGTTGCACAAGTTGATATTCAAGATAATATATCTAAAATATTTAACTGGACACAACAGCCCGACCCCAACTTTCCTGGTCGTGTTATTAATACGCCTGTTTTGAAAGTTGATGGTGATAACAAAGGGATTCGACACACTTTTAGCATAAAAGAAGACAAATTTGCGAAAGGTGACGATAAAAAATTAGTCAATCATAAGAAATACTACTTTATGACTATTGCTTATGCTTATAACAATTATGTCAAATTCGACGGTTTAGGTAATCTCGGACAACGCGATCCTTATGTGGTTGGTCGGCGCAATATTGGTGATAAAAATAGAGGTAATAAGGCTTATGTCGTCCTCCCACGCCCCATTGTTGACGTTAAACTGTCTGCTCAATATGGCGAAGGAGCTGTTGTTACACGTATTGACGGTGTAGGCAGCGGCGGCAATTTCTTGGATATTTCAGAGACAACACTTACTGATATTTTGGCAAAAGGAGCTGCTACTGACGGAGCAATAACCTACAAAGCTGGACGTGCGCCAATTGATGTCAAAGTTGTCAGCCCATTAGAAGTTGTTGATGGCACATATACATTGCAAATCAAAGATAAAGACCTCACTGACGATGTTGTAAACGATACAGCACGTTGGGAACTACGCCGTGAAGGAGAACCCACTATTGTCTTTTCGGAAAGAAGTATTGCTAAATTGAATGAGCAAATTGTCGCTAAATACGGCTTTTCTGTATCGGTTCGTCAAGTAGCAGAACCTGGTTCAGCAGCGACTACGGATAAAACGAATGGTGCAGTGGGTTCTGAAATAAAATATAAAAATGCAGGACTGAATTGGTTGACAGGTATTCCCGATGACTTGCCTTTTGTTCAAGGGGTGCCTATGTTCAACTATATTAAAACAGGAACACTTGAGCAAGACTTTTTGCTTGACCCAAATCAAAGTTTAGCAAAAATAGCGAACTATGTTTTTGTGCCTTATTCTCTTACCGATTATCGCAGCGATTTGCCTGAAAATCAACCGTTTGTAACACCCGCTTGGCAAAGACCGAACAACTCAAATGCTCGTGCAAATGGTTTGGCACGTTTGAACAATGTAGATATTGTTTTTACAAATGACAAATCAAAATGGAGCCGTTGTATCGTTGTTGAAACAGCAGGACCTTATTACTACGACCCGTCGTACAGAACAGGTG
>JAYVFS010000186.1:0-3661 GCA_043772905.1 Saprospiraceae bacterium
ATTTTGTCTTTTGTTTCAGCCAATTCTTTCCGCAAATCAGATAGCTCCTGATCATTCAGTTGCGAAATATCAGCTTTCCTAACGACGGTTGAACCACCACTTGTTGCGTTGATACCACCTGTCGCAGTCTGTGCTTGGGGTTTAAAACCACCTGATTCTGTATTGACGGTAACATTTTTTACTTTTGATTTATCAAGACTTAGCACAAAACACAAAGCTAAATTTTTGAATTCTATCTGACGATTATCAGGAATCGTAAACTTCCGCATCTCGTAGCTCGCTTTGCTCAATATATAAAACGTCGTTGTTATATTTTCTGAAAACCATGTGATGGCTGCCATGTCCAATTGTAAAACGTTTTGATATGTACGGCCTTTAACATCACCCATTTCTACAAACCGGTAGGTCTTACGCGTATTATTGGCATCTACGAAAATCATTTCGTCGCCTTGATTAAATTCAACGCCATTTTTGGAAGTAATACGTGCTGAAATGCCTTTTTCATTGTTGAAAAACTCCATTTCATAGGTATAGTCACCTCGAAAAATCAGCGTCATATTGACGGTATATAAATAATGTGTATTGCCAACCAATCGGTTGTCAGAAATCATACCGTTGCAATTTTGTGCCTTTATACTGAGGGGGGTAAAAAAAAGGCAAAAAGCAAAAAGCAGTGGGCAAGAGGCAGATGATAAAAGCTGCTGCTTTGTAACAGCTGGTATTAAGCTAAAATTCGGAGATAGTTTCATACGCTTAGGTATTTGAATGGACAAAACGATTTAGCTACAAGAAAAGAATATTTTTCGAAACGTCCTTTTTTTGATATTTAATTTATACAATGCCAAAATTAACAGGTTTTACTTTTAAATTGCTATAAAACTGTGAAGACTTGACTTTTCTGTACAAGACCGCTTTTTTAGCTTCGTTTAAACATCAATTTATAAACGTTTTCATTAGTTTCAACGCTTCACATTTTTATCCTTTTTTATATTAAACAACTGATATGAGAATAAATTATGAATCAATCGCCGCCTAATTTCTTAATGAATTTTTGGTTTACAAAGATTTCAAAATCTTATTATCCTAAAACTTATTATTTTTGCCAAAAAGAAAAACGCATAAAACATGAGTCCATCAAAAATACATCGCCAAAGCCGAGAGACAGAGCAGAAAGCCCTTGAAATCAATCTTGATGATAAAATTTATGGCACTTTTGCTGAAATCGGTGCGGGTCAAGAGGTCGCGCGCTACTTTTTTCAGGTCGGTGCAGCTGCTGGAACGATAGCTAAAACCATGTCGGCTTATGACAAAACGGTTTCAGATGAGGTGTACGGCGTTGAGCCAGGCGGTCGTTATGTCTGCGAAAACCGTTTGTACAAAATGCTCGACCATGAGTTTGTTTTGATGGAAGACCGCTTGCGACATGAACGTCCTCACCAACAATTTTTCGCATTTTCAGATACCGTTACGGCTATAAATTTCACAAAAACCATCAATGGCGAAGGTTGGCTCGGTGTGCGTTTTCAACTCCATGCCAATAGTAAACCCAATGATTTGGTCGTTCACGTCAAGTTGCTCGATGGTGAAAATAGGATTCAACAGCAAGCGATTGGCATTTTGGGCGTGAACATGATTTACAGCGTTTTTCGTTACCATAACAACGTTGAGATATTGTTACAGTCGTTGATGGACAGTTTGCAAGGACGTATTTCGATTGATATGGTGCGCTTGACGGGTCCTGATTTTACACATCTCGACAATCGTTTGTTAAGTCTGTGGCTGATAAAACACAATATGTCGGACGTTGCCATCTTTGGACCCGACAAACGAAATATGCAAGCGGGTGAGTTTTTATATAGGAAAAATGTCTTAGTCGTGCGAGGCTCTTTTCGTCCAGTCACCTTAGTCAATGAGGATATGATTCGGTCAAGTTGGGATCAATTTCGCTCTGAAAAAGATGTGGACGCTAAGAAAAGTTTTCTTTTAGCGGAAATAACGCTTGATAATTTGATGTTAGAAGGGTCTCTTGAAGAACAAGATTTCCTTGACCGTGCGGATTTATTATGCGCTTTGGGGCAAACCGTTATGGTCACAAATTGTGAACAACATCAAAGACTTATCAGATATCTTGCGGACTATAAAGTGCCGAAATTGGGCATGGTTGTAGGCGTTAAACAATTGTTGGATACCATAAATGAAAAATATTACAACAACCTCGATGGACGTTTGCTCACCGCATTTGGTGAATTGTTTACCAGAAATGTCAAAGTTTATGTCTATCCAATGCTTCAAGAAGGCTCAAATGAAATGATGACGGCAGATAATATACCTGTGCCTGATGGTGTCAAATTCCTTTATCGTCACCTTTTAGAATCTAAGCATATTGAAGATATTCGCAGTTTTCATCCTGAATATCTACATATTTACTCTAAACAAGTACTAAAAATGATAAAACACGACGACGAAGGTTGGGACACCATGGTACCTGAAAAAGTCCAAAAACAAGTTCGTGAAAAGTGCTTGTTTGGCTTCCCTGCGTTCTCCATGACGTTTGAGTATTAAGAAAGCCACTTTGCTACCGCTTTTGCCACATTTTGACCATCCATCGCTGCCGAAATAATACCACCCGCATAACCCGCTCCTTCACCCGAAGGGAACAAACCTTGCACATCGTTGTGCATCAATGTCAACGCATTGCGTGGCACACGGACAGGCGCACTTGTACGGCTTTCAGTGCCTATGACATTGGCTTCTGATGTCATATAACCTTTCATCATTTTGCCAAATTGCGTCACACCGCTTTGAAGACGGTGATATAGGGGGGGGGGCAAAAGTTCATGCACAGGTGCACTCAAAAGCCCCGGAATGTAGGAAGTAGGCGGTAAACTGCTTGATAATTTGCGATTTGCGAAGTCCGTCAAACGTTGCGCAGGAGCTTTTTGGCTGCCGTCGCCTGCACCAAACATTTTTTGTTCCACTTGTTTTTGAAATTCAAGACCTGCAAAAACGCCGTGTTGTTCAAAACCTTTTAAATCTTCTAACTCAATAGCCACGACTGTTCCCGAATTGGCGAAAGGCGAATCACGGCGGCTCATGCTCATACCGTTCACCACAATTTCGCCTGGTGCTGTTGATGCGGGAACAACCAAACCGCCTGGACACATACAGAAACTGAAAACACCACGTCCATTGACTTGACACACCAACGAATAACTGGCGGCAGGTAAAAGGTCGCTCCGTTCCCGTTTTTTATATTGTACTTCATCAATAAAGGCTTGCGAATGTTCGATGCGAACACCCAACGCAAAGGGTTTTGCTTCAATTTTTATATTATTTCGATGCAAAAGGTAGTAAATATCACGTGCAGAGTGTCCTGTTGCTAAAATGACAGCTTCGCCAAAATGCTCATCTTTTTCGTTTGTTATGATACCCTCAATTTTACCCCCCCTCAGTATAAAGTCGGTTACAAAGTTGTCGAAATGCACTTCGCCGCCAAAATGTAAGATGGTTTCACGAATATTTTGAACGACTTGTGGCAGTTTGTTAGAACCAATATGAGGATGTGCATCTATTAAAATATCAGATGTTGCGCCATGTTCAACAAACAATTTTAGTGATTTTTCAATCGAACCACGTTTATGGCTTCTTGTATAAAGTTTGC
>JAYVFS010000187.1:0-10797 GCA_043772905.1 Saprospiraceae bacterium
GTATCAAACACAATGGATGCTAATATTCAAGGACTTCATTAAATTCATTTTTACAAGTAATTCATTGTCAAGTAGTTAGAAAAATAGTACGGTACAGTAGTAAAAATATATCCCCAAAATACAAATAATGTCTCAAAAAGTAGGCATTTCAGATAGGCAAAGAAAAAATGAAGTCGGTTTATGGAATTATAATATGCCGAATCTCATAGTAGCCAATGTTTATTAGGCGAAAGACGTTTTTGCGAAATTTTGTATTTTAATTACAATTAATCATTTTGCATATTTTAAGCTTCTTTTTCTTTGGTATTGAATGGGTTTATCTTAATAGTTGAACTTTTTAATGTTAAAAAGAATGTAAATACGGAGTATTCTAACCCAAAAATTCTTTGAAGTAATTTATAAAAGTCCGTTAGGACTGCCACCGTTTATAGAAAAATAGATGATTGATTCCCTAAGGTGCGTAGCACCGACCCCGTTTATCGGGTGACGGTGCTACGCACCTTAAAAAATGACTCGATTGATATTTCTATAAACAGTGCCAGCCCGATGGGCTTTAATGAACTACTTCAAAGAACTTTATCCTCTACTTTTTCAACAAATACATTCATATTTTGTAATTGCATATTGCCATAAAAAGTAGCGGTAGCAACATCCGCGGCATCTCTACCATAGGCTAAAACGACCCTTCCGCCTGTTGTCACCTGTTGGGTTGCATCAAAAGTGTACCATTTTCCATCCAAATAGACCTCAAACCAAGCGTGCATATCCATCGGGTGCAATAAATATAAATAACCGACTACAAAGCGCGCGGGAATACTGATGCTGCGACACAACGAAATCGCTAAATGCGACATATCTCTGCATACGCCGATTCGTGCATTTAAAGTATCCAAAGCAGAGGTAGAAGAATTGCTGTGATTGTAGGCATATTCAATATTATAGTGAACCCAACGACGAATCGCTTCTACTTTGTGAAAGCCAGTAATACTGTTTGAAACGATGTCCAAAGCCAGATTGCTCAATTTATCGGATTCACAAAAACGACTGGCTAATAAATAAACAAGCGCATTGTCAGGCAAATTTTCAACAGGCGTTGAGTCTATTTGATCATCGTATTCACTAAATTCTTTGGCATCTACTATTGCCGTTGTACTGACTCTAAAATTGCCTGTGGGCGCAACCAATCGGTCGCCCTTATTGCCATAGAAATCAATATATTCTGTCAAGCGCACCTTAGGCTCTACATTCAATTCCTCATGTATCACAAAATCTAATTGTCTATTGTGGGGGCGTAAGAGTAGAATTACGGGCGTTTCTTCATAAACTTGATATTCGAGTTGACATCCTACTCTTAATTTCATTTTTTTATTATTTAAAAAATTTCAATATTACCTGATACGACGTAATATACATGTAAAAGCGCTATAAAATATTAAAAATGAACATGGGCAAACCTACGAAAGTTCGAACTTTCGTAAGGTTGTTATTTGCTAAAAACTAATAGTTTAGACACCCCCTCAGTATTTACCCCTTTATTTAAGGTTTTCTTATAAAACCCCTTGCCTTTACAGGGCGAATAAGAATTTCTACCAACGTTCAACACCTAAAGGCGCAACTGTTAGAACAGAAAAGCTCCGTTAGGAGATAAACGTTGGTAGCTTTTTTATACGAAATACGTTCCAAATCCTGTTTTGTGTAATATACTGAGGGGTAAGATCTTTTTGAAACAACTATCTCACTTTCAAAAACGCTTCTGCCAATTCCAAACCGCGAATCTGCATCTCTACAAATGCCTTCAAATCGGCATAATCGCCTTGTGCATGTTTCAAAAAGGCAGAAGCTTGCCCATAAATAGCAGGTAATTTGAGTTTTTTAATGCAATAAAAGCCATCCAAGAAGTCTTGAATCCCACCCGAAACGATGATTTGTGAACAACGGATTTTATCACCCAATTCAGCGACAATTTGATTCGTAAAATCCACCATTTCAACTGCAGAATGACCGATGTGAGCCAATGCGCCATACATTTTTTGTTGTTCCGTTGCCCCCCTCAGTAATTCGAGCTTTGAAAAACTGGTGCCGCCAGCCGCTGCAAAATCAACAGCAGCCAAAGGTAATTGTAGCAATGCCTTGATGCTTTCATAACCAAATCCCTGCCCTACTTCTTTGACAATCAAAGGACAATCTAAATGTTCAACAAGGGTTTTAATGGTCTCAATCGGTGGCTTTTTGAATATATCGCCTTCGGGTTGCAACCATTCTTGCATGGGATTGACGTGAATAATCAAGCCATCCGCATTCAATTTTTGGACAAGTTCTGTGATAAGAGCCGTTTCATTGCGTTCAATCAATGTTTCCAATTGTGCAATGCCCAAATTAGCGAACAAAGGCACGTCGTCACCCATCAACGGACGCACATTGAAATCATCAAAATGCTCATCGGAATACAACAATTGCCGACACGAACCTAAGCCCATACCAAAACCAAACTCGCCACATGCCCGTGCCAAATTGCGGTTGATGATGCGTGCCATGTCTGTTCCGCCCGTCATACTGCTCACCCACATAGGCACTTTCACCGTTTTTCCTAAGAAAGTGAACGGTTTTAGGCTGCCTTGCTCGGGATGTGCGGCAAAAAGCGGTTCATAATAAAAACGCGGGTCTAAGGTATTGACTTGCGATTTGAGTGCCAGCTCAATGTGATCGCGTTTGCGATTCGTTGCGTTCGGGTCTGTATCTTTATGGTCTAAGTTGTCCAAAGTATTTACTTTTTAAGTTAAAAAACGATTCAAAGCAGCCAATAACTCCTTTGGTTTGTCTGCATGAATCCAATGACCGGAGTCTTCTATGGTTTCTAAGGTTGCATTTGGGAACAAAGTATTTAGGTCATCTGAATCCTTTATATAAGGTGAATTGCCGCCACGAATGAACAATGTCGGCTTTAAAAACGGCTCGCCAACAGGTGCTTGAAGGATGTTGCCATAATTGTCAAACAAATCTTTAAGATTCATTTTCCATTCAAAATTACCCCCCTCAGTATTGTCACTCTTATCTGCCTCTTTATTGAAAGGATTGTTGCGTGTTAAGTTTTTCAAAAGAAACTGAACCGTTCCAACATCGCCATTGAGTTTATCCATCAAAATAGCTTCTGCTTCTTTTCTATCATTCAAAGTTGTCAAATCAATCGCAAAAAGCGCATCGAACACATCTTGATGTCCACTTTTATACAATTTGGGTGCAATATCAACAACAACCAATTTTTTGACAATATCGGGATGCGACAAAGCGAACTGCATCGCCAATTTACCGCCCATCGAATGACCCACAAGGCGCGTCTCATAAATCCAATGGCTTTGTAAAAATTCGGCTAAAGCATCAGCCATCGTTTCATATTCAAACACCCCCTCAGTATGCGGCGACCGACCATGATTCGGCAAATCGATAATAAAAACGGTGTATTCTGCTGCCAATTTTTTCGCTATCGTCTGCCAATTATCGAGCGTCCCAAACAGTCCATGCAGGATGATAACAGGTTCGCCAGAGCCAAATTCTTTATAATTAAGTTCCATAATCTTATCAATGGTGAGCCGCAAAAATAGAACGAATTAATGATTTTCTTTTAACCTCCTGTTAACGGACTTTAAAATTGCCTTAACCGAAGCCTATTCATTGCTGTTTTACCTTTGCTGCACATTCACAATTAAAAACTTTCAAAATGAAACATGTAACTACAATTACTTCTCTTTTGTTTTTTATTTCCCTTTTTTCTATCCAAACTGTGTCCGCCCAGTTGGTCGAGGTACGTATTGGCGTGCCACCGCCTCGACCACG
This sequence comes from Saprospiraceae bacterium, assembly GCA_043772905.1. Taxonomy (GTDB): domain Bacteria; phylum Bacteroidota; class Bacteroidia; order Chitinophagales; family Saprospiraceae; genus JAAFJT01. Next base: position 3,832 of record JAYVFS010000187.1, read on the forward strand.
TGTTGTGATTGTCGAAAGACCTGTTTGCCCAAGCACCAACCACGTTTGGGTTGAAGGACATTGGGTTTACGACGACTATACGCGTCAAGACGTTTGGATTCCTGGTCAGTGGGTATATGTGGCACCACCGCCGCCAAGAAGATATGAACGCGACGACCATCATCAGGGACACGGACGGGATCATGCGCCCGGTCAGAAGAAAAAGAAATACAAACGTTATGATGATTAGTACACCAGCTATTTATTAAAAATGAAAAAATCTTATTTAAAACCTTTAAATTCAATTTTTTATGAAAAAATTACTCTCATTAGCAATCGCTGTTTTCGTATTTACAACAGCATGGTCACAAACAGAAATTAAAATCAATCCAATTGGTGTTTTGTTTTCAAGTCCTGATATATCGGTAGAGTTTGGTGTCGCCGACAATATTGGTATTGAACCATATATTGGGGCAAGTTGGTATAACCTAACTGTTGACAATACCAAGTATAAATCAACGGGCTTTGGTTACGGTGTCAACGGAAAATACTATTTCTCACCAGAGAAAGGTATTGATAAATTTTATGCGGGTCTTTACCTTCGAGGTGGCTCAAGCAATTTCAAAAGTGATACAAGCAATGCTAATTTTACAAGGAATCGCCTAAGTCTCGGCTTGTCGTTGGGCTATAAGTGGGTGTCTCGAAACAATGTCGTTTTTGAAATTGGCGCAGGTGTTGGTCGTAAGTTATTCAGCAAATATTCTAATGAAAGCGGTACGGTTGATGTTTCCAAAATCCCCCTTCTCAACCTTGATGGTTACTTCAAATTTGCTGTTGGCTATCGTTTCGGCGGTGGTACTATGGCAGATACAGGTAAAAAGAAGGTAAAATATTAAATTCAATCCAATATCTTTTTCAACCTTACGAAGGCTTTGCAACCTTCGTAAGGTTTTCTTTTCTTAAACTTTAAGGCTGCGAAACTGTTTAATCCTCAAAAATATAGGTTTTATGAAAAACATCTTAATTGTAGGCGGCACAGGCTTGGTGGGTACTCATTTGAGCCGTTTACTGAGGGGTCACGGCTACACCGTTTCTCACCTTAGTCGTCATGCCGACCCTCAGGCTGAATTTCCTACTTTTGCTTGGCAACCCGATAAAGGCACTTATGACAAAAAAGCATTCGACAATGTGGACGCTATCATCAACTTAGCAGGGGCAGGTATAGTTGATAAACGTTGGACAACAGACCGTAAACGAGTCATTATCGAAAGCCGGACTTTGTCTAACGCATTGATTACCAAATTTTTACAAAAGGAAAAACATAACATTAAGGCTTATATTTCTGCATCCGCTATCGGTTTTTATGCCGATAGAGGCAAGTCATTGATGACAGAAAAAGACGAAGCGGGAAAGGGTTTTCTCGCTGAAAGCACCGTCGCTTGGGAAAATGCCATTGATGAAGTCCAAAAAACAGGCCTAAGAACAGTCGCTTTACGCATCGGAATCGTGCTGAGTACTGAGGGGGGAGCGTTGCCCGAAATGTTGAAGCCTTTTGTCGTTCGGACGGGCGTTTATTTTGGCAATGGCGAGCAATATCTCTCATGGATTCACATTGAAGACTTGTGCCGTATGTTTCAGTTTGTTCTCGAACAGGATAATATGAGTGGCATATTCAATGCCGTTGCGCCTAATCCTATGACAAATTATGCGTTTACGCAAGCCATTGCAGAAACAAAAGGAGGTGGTTATTTGTTGGTGCCTGCACCAGCTTTTACGCTGCGTTTGGCAATGGGCGAAATGGCAGACACGGTATTAGGCAGCACGAAAGTGTCTTCACAAAAAATTGAAAATCAAGGTTTTACATTTATTTATCCAGGCGCTTTGAGTGCATTAAAAAGTTTACTTTGAGGTATAAAAAAGAATATTTAGGTCAAAAAAACAGCCTCAAACAATCGTATTGTTTTTCAAAAATTGAAAACAATACGACTGCTTGAGGCTGTTTTTTTGACCTAAAGGTCATCAGTCGGTAACCCTTAGCTGGGCTTAGGTGCTGGAGCAGAAGGCTTTGAAGTACTCGGCTTAACGGGCGCAGGCACTGATGAAGGCTTATAAATCTCACCCGTTTTCTTTTTAGAATAGGCTTTGACTTTGTTTGCCTGCAAAGTGCGCACAGCTGCGTCAGCACCTCCTTTGTACTCGTAGTAACCAGCAATAGCATACGTATTTGAGGAGTTTTCAAGCTTGACCGCTTCAGCGTGTGTGAAACCAAGTCTTTTCAATTTGGCAACCTGTGCTAAAGCATTGTCCTTACTTGCAAATACACCCGCAATGGCCATATAATCACCTTTAGCTGTACCTGCATCAAATTTTACAGGTGCTGCAACAGTACTTTTCGATGTTGTTGCTGGCGATTTAGGTTTGCTCGCTGAAGATGAGCTACTTGAGCTTGAACCGACGATACTACCCGGGTCGTTCACCGTAACATCTTTTACATCAGATGCCAATGTTGTTCTACCCGCTGGGCTGCTTTGTAGCGTTCCATCAACTGCATCTTGTACCGTATCGCCAGACATTGCTGCTGACGAAGGCAAAGTAGCCGTCGAAGAACCCACAATACTACTCAACGAGTCAGGGTAATTCCCCAAACTTTCAATGCTTGGGTTGAGGCGTTCGCTCTTTTTTTTACTTGACTGATAAATCAGATAGACCAACGCACCTACAACGGCTAAAACGGCGAGATAGGTGAGATTTCGGAATGAATTAGGTCCCATAGTGTGGTGGAATTAAAGTGTTAAATAAAAAAGTTTGATAGTTTGAAAATTACAGTGCTGTTTAATGGACTTTGTTTTCAGAGAGCCAAATTACAAACTTTTTTTTAATGTTCTCTTTTAATCTTATCATTTTCTCATTTTTTAACAAAAAAAATCAAGATAAATCGTTGATTTCAAAGGTTTTAATAAAATTCAGGTTTTTCTGTTATGGATTTCTAACAAAAACAAACCGATTTTGGGTATGCCAATCTTGTTTCATAAGGGGTGGTTTTTCATAGTAGGATTTCAAAATAGCAGCGTGTTCGGTATTTTTAAAAGTCAATAAACGGGCAGGAATATAACCGAATATACCCGTTGGGTGCTTGACATATAACCATGTGTCAACGACTTTTTTACCGTTTTCTAATTTTATATTTTCATAATGTTTTATAACTTGCAAACGGTCATCGGGTTGTATCAAAATAGTATTTTCAGCAGAAAAAGCAGGCGTTTTTTTAAGCGTAAAAGATTGATTAACAATAGCTTGCAATGTCCTACGGCTCGGCTTGTACAATTCGCGAAACTGCCGTGTTGTTCTGTCCCAAACAAAACTGTAAGTCACATATTCTAAACAACGCTCTTGTGTTTCACTCCGAATATCCGTTGGCAAACCCAAAGTATATTTATCACATTCCACAAAATCGAGATACGCCACACGTATCGTTGTTCCTTCAATTTCAACAAATTTTGAAAAGGCGGGAGACGGGACATCTTTTTCCCAAAGCAACGTCAAGCGTTCTTCAAAAATTTTTGTCAATGCACCTGATTGAAAATTGAAAACTTCAAGCGTCCTTTCAGCCACAGTGCCGCCTGCGGGCAGACTTGTGGTTTCCATGATAATTTCATCTGTTTTATTATCCGTAAGGTCTTGGAAATAAAGGCTTTGCAGTTCTTTTTTTGCCATTTCGCTGGCATTGCCATAATTCAAAACGACACATTTTCCACGTTCATTGGTCACCACCAAATAAAATTCTTTGTAGGAAGGAAATTTTTGCGGCGCTTTAGGGTCTATCACATCATGCCCATTTGTGTATGCCGCCCAAACCGTTGCTTTTTCAAATCCATTGTCAAAACGAGCCGATTTTTTATAGAAAGGACGCAAAGGTGCATCAACCAAATATTCAGGTAACACGACCGCTAAGTTGTCGCCAAAAATCCAACCCGTCACGCCCGAGGCTGCTTTCACTTTATACCATTTAAACGTCTGATTTTGCGTATTGTCAAAATGCTCAACCGTGGACTCGCCGATAACTTCAAAAAGCTCCCCCTCAGTAAAAGTCGTTTCTGTCTGTTGGGTATAGCTCGAATCCGCAAAAAGGCGCACAGGACTCACCGTCACAGCCGCTCGCCTATTCATAATGATTTGCGAAGCCGTATCCGCTTTAAGTCCTGTTGTGAAAAACAGACATAAGAAAAAAATGCCAACGAAACGAGTCATAATTTTATTTTTAGATTCTTAAATGCTTGAAAATCTTGTTTTTAGCTGCAAAAACAATTCCAAATTGCGCTTTTATTTGCATGAACAAAAATGCACATTTTTTTTAAATTTTTATCCTTTTCGTTCAAACCTTTTTAGTTTTGTCACATTGAATTTTTTTTTTTGTACTAACGTTGGCAGGGTTGCGAACCCTGCCAACGTTTAAGATGCTGTTCATTAGTAACGAAGTGAAAGAATCTGTATAATAATTTCATTCAGATTCTTTCACTTCGTTCAGAATGACAAAAAACACACGTTATTATTTACCAATTACTTTTGTAATTTTACAACAAAACTTTTTTAAATAATGATAAATGATAAATGATGATGAATATGTAAAACAGTGAAAGCAATTTATTACATACCCATCATTTATCATTCATAATTCATCATTTTCTTATGGATATAACTGCTGTACCGATATTTTACGAAAAACTCCAAGACAGTTTGGCACGTCAAACCCTGTTAAAGCTCACTTTGTCGCGTTTGAAACATCCTTCGGATATCAAAAACATTTATGCTCGATTGGTGATGATTAAAAAACAGCCTAAAATTCAGTTCACTTTTCGTTATGCCACCCGTGATGAGGTCAAAAACTACGATTATACTGAGGGGGTACTTTTTATCAAACAGCAATTAGGTGAAACCTTTTTGACGGCTGATTTATTTACCATTGAAAGCGATTTCTCATTGTTATTCAATAAAAAAGCAGATAATGCTCAGTTTTTTGTCAAAAAAACTGCTTCAAAACCTCGGAATACTGAGGGGGGTGTTTTACAACACAATCAAGAGAAAAAACGCTTGCTCAACCCTGCCCAACCTTATTTTAATGCCCTCAACATCACAGATGCAAAAGGTAATATCACTCAAAAAGGTCAAAAAAAATTCAAACAGATTGATAAGTATATCGAAATAATAGCCGCATTGTTGCGTGAAGCCGACTTGCCCGATGATGCGCACATCGCCGATTTTGGCAGCGGCAAGGGCTATTTGACCTTTGCGTTGTTCGATTATTTAAAAAATACCTTGAAAACCAACCCCTCAGTATCGGGCTATGAATTGCGGGAAAACTTAGTTTCTTTTTGCAATGACTTAGCAGAAAAATGTGATTTTGATGAACTCAAGTTTTTCGCACAAGACATTAATACGGTGGAAATGAAAACATTAGACATGCTCATCGCCCTTCATGCGTGCGACATTGCGACCGATATTGCCATTGCCAAAGGCATAAAAGCGGGCGCAAAAGTCATCGTCGTTGCGCCTTGTTGCCACAAACAATTGCGCAAAGAACTAAAAGTTAAAAACGAAATGCAGCCCATTTTGAAACACGGCATCCTCGAAGAACGCCAAGCCGAATTGCTGACCGATGGCATCCGCGCCTTACTGTTGGAGTCAAAAGGCTATAAAACAAAGGTTTTTGAGTTCGTTTCGACAGAACATACGCCTAAAAATGTGATGATTGTGGGTATCAAAACGGATAAACCGAAGGCGACAGCAGCCACACAAGTAGAAGCGATAAAAAAACATTATGGTATTGAAACGCATTATTTAGAGACGCTTTTGTAAGTAATGATGAATGACGAAATGGTTTTGTGATGGAGTTTTGATGTAGGAAGAATAGATACCTGATGGCAGTCAAAAGAAAAGTGCTTATCTCTTGGTTTGAGATAAGCACTTCACATTTTAATAGACGCTTTCATAAAGTAGAGATTTGTTTGCATTTAAAAAAAATACCGCTATTTGTTTTTAGTTGGTTGAATAAGATTTGATAGCGTTTTTTAAGGGAATTAGGTTAGCTAACCAAGACCATTACAGCATTCGTGGGACCACTTTTAAGTCCTTTACGACCTGTGCCATAAATACGCACATTGTAATAAGAACCCGCCTCAAGGTTCGCCAAAACAGCAGAACTGCTTGTGCTGTATGTACCGTTTTGCCAATTCGTTTCGCCTACTTTCTGGTACTCGATACAAACGGTGATAACGGTACTGTCTTTTTTCCACTTCACGAAAACCTGACCCGTATCGTCTTCATTGTTTTTGACCTCCAAATTTGTTGGTTTGTTGATTTCATCAATGGATTGTGCTTCAGTTGGCACATCAAAACCAGATGCACACCCAATCTCTAAATCACCTTTGGCGAGGATATTCACACCCATAACCAATAGGTCTAAACGGTCAAGAACCACATTGTAGCAGGTGTTTTTGATACGGGTTTGCGCTTCACTACCGCGTAAAGCATTGGCAAGAGCTACATTAAAGGCATCATTTTCCACTTTCAAAGTATCATAATCGGGCTTCAAAGAAATGAAACGCTCGTCATTTGATAAGTATTGATGAATGATGGTAGCAAAGGTGTACAACAGGGGCTGTGCCTTCTTTCTGTACGTTTTAAGCGCGACATTTTTCATTGTCATTGATTTAAGCAATACGGAATTATATTGCAATTTTTCTTCATCAATAACAATGCCAAAAATATTGCATTTATGTATATTTGTAAAATCTACTTTGTCAATCTTTAAAAAAAGCCAAATGTATGACTTCCACGTTTATTGAATGTTCATTTTTCCAAACAGCTTTGCCGCATTCCCGTACGGAAAAGTCATTTTTCCAAACAGCTTTGTCGCATTTCCATACGGAAAAGCCCTTTTTCCAAACAGCTTTGTCGCATTTCCATACGGAAAAGCCCTTTTTCCAAACA
>JAYVFS010000188.1:0-10652 GCA_043772905.1 Saprospiraceae bacterium
AACAGCTTATTGACAATCATGCTTTGACTAAAGAAGATATTCAACACGCGATTAACAATTTTGCTTTTTATTGACAAGGACTTCTCCGAAGTTACCAGATTAATAATATTCTATCGCTTTTTTAACATAAATTAATAATGAAAAGACAATCAAACTTGATTTTAAAGGGTACATCTATTTATATAATTTTAGCATTATATACCCTTTTCTTGCCGTCTTGTCAGAAAGACGTAGTAATGCCCATAGAGCATACAGAAACCTATGTGGGAAAAAACACCAATGCTGATTTTAAAATTAAATCAGCTCAAGCATGGTTTAATAACAATTTGTCAACATTTAATACTGTAAAATTAGATACAATTCAACCTATGTGGGATAAAGCATTAGTTTACGAGAACAGAATAGAGATGCCTTATCTAATCAATGGTAAATCAAATAGAAAAAGCTTAGATGGTCAAATAGAAAGACTATTAAGCAAAGAAAGACTGGTAATGATAAAAAAAGGCAATACTAATGATTACTTTATTTTTGTTATCAACTACTTCCCTTCCAAGGAATCAAACATTGATATTAATAAAATTGATATATCTAATTTTATGACTGAAAGGTTTGATGGAAAGATTATGATTTCAACTTTGAACAAAAAAATTACAGATATGATTTTATTTAAAGAAGGAAAAATAATTGAAAATGTTTCTGCATTAGATAATCGTAACAATATACAACTTAGAGATAAGAGATGTATTTATTATGATGATTATAATTGTAGTAGTCAACTTGTTGTAGATTGGAATCCAACAACATTTACAATAACATATTCTACCAGAATGGTGTGTGAATGGGGAAAATTTGAAATATGTTGGGATGATGGAAACTGTACAAACTGCATTGATTATTGTGCTCCTAATAGCCCAATGCCAGAACTATGTCCAACTTATGACCGTTGTAGAAATCCTCCTTATGAATGCAACTCAGGGGCATGTTGTACCCAAACAACAGGTTATTCATCTTTAATCGAATTAGATTTCAATGATTTAGCAGGAACAAGAGTTGCTAATGCTACTATGAATTTAAATGTAACAAATGTAAATTGTCAATCAGGGCTTTATGGGCAAGCTATAATATATGAAAACGTTCAGACTTATATCGAGGGAGATTTTTACAGAAGACAAGAGAATGTAATAGAATTTCGACGTGAACCTATAGGTGGTGGGAATTGGTGTGGTTCTCGATTAGGTTTGGACTGTTCAGGAATTGCTGTTTATACTCCGACTTTTGGACCTTTTGCTCAGATTGAATTTGCTATACCATGGCAAAGTACTGCCGAATTTACATTTCTTTAGTAGTTTTTTGTGATTCAATAATAATTTTTAATTTAAAAAAAATAACAATGAAAAAAATAACAAATATCATTATTGCTCTATTTCTCCTACAACTCAACCTTTTAGGACAAAATATTTCAAAAGCAGAACAAAAATTAACTTTACCTATGGTAAAGAAAATAGCTCAGAAGTATGGGCTTCAAGATAGCATTACTCGCACAAAAAGATATTTTCTTGTGTACTTAGACGAAAAAGCTGTAGAGGCATATCTGAAAAAGGAAAACGATATTATATACAGACGAAAAGAATTACTTAGATACTTAGAATTAACAAAAAATGTTAGAACTTATGAAGATGATATTAATTTGATAAATGCCTTTCCTACTGTTAGGGAAAAAATTGTAAAATTTCGAGGAGGAGAAGAAAATCATAAGAAATATATAGAAGAAGCACGAAAATATAAATGGCGGATTTATAGGGATGAAAAAGGTGTATTATCATTTGTAAAAGCAGACTCTCCAATTAGTACAAAAGAACTTCGTTATGGACAAAGACAAGACAATTCATCTCGATAGATTCTACATACTGTATTAGTTAAAGATGTTTGATTTCGTAAATCTGAATCACCCCTCAGTATTTTTATCAATTTTAATTTATATTGATGAATGAAAATATTAGAAAATTCATCATTCATCATTTATAATTCATAATTAAATAAATTCATTCAAATAATGAAATATTCAAAATATATAGTGGCTCTATTTAGCCTTGTCGTGTTGTTGTTTGGGTCTGCTTGTAAGGAAAGCCTTTTAGACATTTCTCCAGCGGGTAACAATACATCCAACGACTTTTATAAAGACGAAGCGCAACTCAATCAAGGCGTTTTGGCGATTTACAACAGCCTTAGAACGATGCCAACCAATAACTGGTTGTTGTCCGAAGTGCGGGCAGACAATGGTTTAGAATCGTTTGTCAATGTGCAACGTGATGTCAATGATATTGGCAACTTTTTGGCAGCTTCTCAAACAGGTGCGATACAAACAACATGGTCAACGTTGTACAATCAGATTTATCGTGCAAATATTGTTTTAGAGAAAATACAACCGTTTACGTTTGCAAAAGTCGGACAATTCAAAGGCGAAGCACAGTTTTTACGTGCTATGGCGTATTTCGATTTGGTACGCTATTTTGGTGATGTGCCTTTGACGACAAAGATTTTGTCAATTGAAGAATCTAAAAAAATCCAGCGCGAACCCGTTCTGAATGTCTATAACCTTATCCTCGAAGACCTAAAATTTGCAGTTGCTAACTTGCCTGAAACTTATGTTACTGCCGATAAAGGTCGGGCAACAAAATGGGCAGCAAAAGCTCTTTTAGGACGTGTGTATCTTACAATGTATGGTTCTCCTCTCAAACAAGCGGATAAACTGGCATTGGCAAAAGCCGAATTCGCCGATGTGATTGCCAAGGAATCGCTTTTCCCTTTGGCTCCTAATTTTGCAGATTTATTCAAAGCTGCCAACGACAACAAATACAATGTTTTTGAAGTACAGTATGTGTCAGGTGGTTTAGGTTTGGGCAACTTGGCGCCTTTTGATATGGCGTTTCAATTCCCTTCGCAATGGTCGGCTTTTCAACCGAGTGGATATGATGCCGTTGTATCACCGCAGTTGATGGCGGGTTGGCCCAACCTCGATAAACGCAAGTTTGCAACAGTTGATACAGGTTACACTGATGCTAAAACAGGTGCAAAGTCCGCACGTTCGCAATTCACAAAGTTTGTAGAAAAAGGTTCAACCATCCCTGTTGACCGCTACGACCATCCGAACAATTATCCGCTTATTCGTTACGAAGATGTGTTGTTGATGTATGCTGAAATCCTAAACGAAGAGTCAGCAACACCACCCGCACAAGCGATTACGAACCTTAACCGTATTCGCAAAAGAGCAGGTTTGGCTGACATTACACCAACAACAAAAGAGGCCTTCAAATTAGCAATGGAACAAGAACGCCAATGGGAGTTTTGCGGCGAAGGCTTGCGCTGGCACGACCTCGTGCGCACAGGCAGAGCATTGCAAGTTATGAATAAGTTTATGACCGACAATATAGTGCCTATCAATCGCTCACTTGATGACCACGACCTGCTTTATCCAATTCCGTTAAAAGAATTGTTGATTAATCCTGGTTATTGGAAACAAAACCCTGGGTATAACTAAGATGCGTTTCCTTTTTGTTCATACATTCATTAATTTTACCCCCCTCAGTATGTTTTTTGCTGAGGGGGGATTTTCAAAATATTTGTAGTAAATTTTGAAAAATTAAAAATTAGTATCATTTTTATATATAGAAGTTGTTTAAAGTTAATGTTCGACTATCCTTATAAACAGTTGATTATCAGTTATTTGTAATTGATTTTTTTGATACTTTTAGACATCAAAAAAGGATGAATTTTATGCGAAAATGTAACTAACAAATTGGGCTTAATACCTTGAAATTCAAGCAATTGTGATTTACACTAAAAATACAGTTTTGAAAAAAACTTTAAACAACTTCATAAATTAAAAATTAAATAAGTAACCAAAATTAATAATTTTATGAAAATTAACTTCATCGTACTTCATCGTACTTCATCGTACTTCACCGTACTAAACTTCTTCTTGTAGTTACAATTTTTTCAAGTCTTTTGCTTTCTTCATGCAAACAGGATTTTATTACACCTAACTCAAATACAAGTACTGCATTTAGTGAGAATGGTGTTTTTAATTCTACAAAAATGAATGATGCTAAACATTGGTTTGAGAATATGAAGAATACTCCGTCTTTTGTAGGTGCTGAAGGCTTACAACCATTATGGGATAAAGCATTAAGTTATGGTAATAAAATGGAAATTCCCATATTATTTGAGGGTATGTCTTTGAGAATGAGCTTGATTAAGAGTGACACAAATCATTTTAGTAAATCTCGATTGGTTCTTTACAAAAGAGGAAAGAATCAATATGACGCGTATATTCTTAATTTTGTGCCTTCAAATTCTTTTAATAAAGATATTAATAGCATTAATGTCTCAAACTATAAAGAAAAAAAATTTGATGGAAAAGTTTTTATTTCTGGTTTAGATAATCAAATTATGGGTGTTTATAACATAGTTAATGGGATTAAAAGTAATTTCTCAAAGATTAAAATACAAAGAAAAAGTGAAATTCAACTTAGAGATGTAATTTGTATTGATGTGTGTTGGCGAGAATGTGGGTATCATTACGAATCTACAAATGGTGTTTTTACATTAGTTTATGGATGCCGAGATGTTTGTGACTATAATATTTGTATTGATGATGGAAATTGTTCTGAATGTGAAGACCCTTGTTTGGGACCATTTGCCACTCGTCCATCATGGTGTGGCGGTGATCCATGTAACGAACCTCTTCCACCACCACAGTGCGATAATGGAGACGAGGACGAAGATGAAAACGGAGATGGAAGCTCAAATGTTGATTTAATAGACCAAATAGTTGATAATTTAACAGATCCATGTTTTAAAGCTGTTAATAATTTTCTCCTCAATGGCGGCTTAGAATCGGATGTGAATACTTTTTTAGCTCCTTTTACAACTGATAAATTTCTGCTATCTTTCAATGATAATCAAGTTAATTCCACAAGTACAGATGGTTGGACAGATAGACCTAATAGTTATTTAGTAGATATATATTTAAATCCAGCAGCTTTAGGAGATGCTTCAAGTGAATATGTCGCGGCAACATTAATACATGAAATTTTACATGCTTATTTAGGTGCTGAACTTCAGATTAATACTGGAGGTCAAATACAGCATAATGAGATGGCTGGAAAATATATTGATTGTATGGTAAATATATTACGCAGATTCTATCCAAATCTAAGTTCACAGGATGCTATCGCTTTGTCTTGGGGCGGGTTATATCAAACAGCCGCTTGGTCATCCAATCTGTTGAGTCAAAGTCAAAAAGATAATATTTTATTGATTAATAAACAGCATAAAAATTTAAATAATGAATGTGGACCACATGGTACGCCGTGCCCTTAAAAACGCTATATTCTATATAGCCGTGTTGATTAACATTAATTGTGCTGATGCACAAGATTCACCACCTATTTTTATTGGGGGCAAAGATAGCATCTCTCAATTAAATATAAATTTGTTGTATAAAGAAATCAGTTATAGCCCTCAAGGCTTTATGACTGAATTACAAAAAGAAACTGGACTTTGTTATTCAGGAATAGGTTTGTTTAAATTTATAATAAAAAAGAATGGTGATGTTGAAATCATTAGTTTTGTTGGGAAATTACCACAAAAATTGATAGATAAGGTAAAAGGAAATATCAAATCTACTAAAGGCTTATGGATTTCTGAAATCAAAAATGATAAGGTGGTGGATAGTTATCCTTTTTTATACCTCGTTTCTTTAGACATAAATTTGAGCGATTGTCCTATTTCTGAATTAACAAATCAAATCAATGGTTTTGATATAGTACATGAATTAAGTACAGTTTTAGGTATGTATCAAAGTAAAGATAGTTTTTTAGTAACTCAAAATGGGTATATACTTCCAGTAATGAAAATGTCTTCAATTAGATAAAATTTTCGTAAAACTAGAAAAGCCCCCTCAGTAAGTTATGGCACTGAGGGGGCTTTTTTAGAACAAAATTTTAAGAAAACATGTACTTTGTCGTCAAAATTACAACAAGATGAAAAAACATATTCCCTTATTCGGGCTTTTAGTAATTATCAGCCTACTCACGGCTTTTCGTTTCACAACAGAAAAACCTACGCTTTACTTTATCGGTGATTCAACCGTCAAAAATGGCAGTGGCAAAGGTACTGACAGCCTTTGGGGTTGGGGAACGGTCATTGCACCTCATTTTGATACCAACCGCATTGCTATTCAAAACCATGCAATTGGCGGACGTAGCAGCCGTACATTCATCACGGATGGGCGTTGGGATAAAATCCTCACAAACCTCAAAGCAGGTGATTTTGTCATCATGCAATTTGGACACAACGACCCTGCACCACTTGATGATACGTCTCGTGCGCGCGGTACAATTAGAGGTATTGGCGAGGAATCGAAAGACATTTACAACCCCATTCGCAAAGTGCAAGAGACGGTACATACTTACGGTTGGTATATGCGGAAATACGTCAAAGAAGCCAAAGCGAAAGGTGCAATACCCATTATTTGCTCCCTCGTGCCCCGCAATGATTGGGATAAAGAGGGTAAAAAAGTCAAACGCTCAAGTGACTCTTACGCATTGTGGGCGCAACAAATAGCCGAACAAGAAGGCGTATTTTTTATTGATTTGAATACAAACGTAGCCATCGCTTATGAAGCCATAGGAAAAGACGCAGTATTAAAACAGTTCTTTCCAAAAGACCACACGCATCCTGATTATGATGGCGCAAGGTTCAATGCAGAAATTGTTGCGGACGGTATTCGGGCTTTAAAAGACTGCTCTTTATCAGCCTATTTAAACCCCTATATTGATGTTTTTCATAAGAATTACATCAAAAATACGATGATTCAAGTGACGGATTGGCAGTTGAAACACCCTTTACATGCGCCAACGGATTGGACAAACGGCGCATTTTATACGGGCGTTGTTGCCGCTTATGAAACAACACAATCTCAAACCATTTTAGATTCCCTTATGGCAATGGGTGAGCGTAATCGTTGGCAAACTCACAACCGTTTTGACCATGCCGACGATATTGTGATTTCACAAACTTATATTGACTTGTATCGTTTGAAAAACGATAAACGCATGATTCAAGCAACGCTTGATTCTGTTGCAAAACTGCAAACAACGAAAGGCAACGAAGCGACTAAACACGGCATAACATGGTGGTGGTGTGATGCTCTTTTTATGGCACCGCCGACTTTGGCGAAATTAGGAACGACGTTAAAGGCCCCTCAGTATTTCGCCTTAAATGACTCCCTTTACCAGCAATGTTATGATTTATTGTACGACAAAAACGACCACCTTTTCTACCGCGATGACAGGTATTTGTTGAACGACAAAGGCGAAGGTTTGCATGAAGGCAATGGTCAAAAAGTCTTTTGGAGTCGTGGCAACGGTTGGGTCGTAGCCGGTTTAGTGCGTTTATTGAATGAATTGCCTGTAAATTACCCGAAACGTCCTTTTTATGAACAACTTTTCAAGGAGATGATGGCTAAAATTCAATCACTTCAACAAGCAGATGGTATGTGGCGTGCCAGCCTTCTCGACCCAATGGCTTACCCTGGCGGAGAGGGTAGTGGTTCAGGCTTTTTTTGTTATGCTATGGCTTGGGGTATTAATAATGGGCTTTTGGACAAAGCTCAATATACCCCCTCAGTAAAAAAGGCTTGGAAAGGCATCAACACACTCGTTTCGCCCGAAGGCAGATATGGTTGGGTGCAACCGATTGGCGCAGATCCGCGCCGCAATTTCAGTGCGGATAGTTGGGAAGTGTTTGGTTCTGGCGCGTACTTATTGGCGGGGTCGGAAGTGATTAAGATGCAATAAGTTTTATAGTGAGTTGAATCGTAAAGATAAGTAGGCAAAAGGCAATAAGCAAGGACTTTCTATTTTATGTAAGTCATTGATTTTAAATAAAGTAGGAAGCCCTTGCATTTTGCTTATTGCCTTTTCTATTCAATAGCTTTACTCGATTCACTACTATGTACTATTTATACCTTTCCGATAATCAGAAGGCTTAACATTCATCTTCTTTTTGAAAATGCGTGAAAAGTAAAATTCGGACTCAAAACCCGCTTGATTGGCAACTTCAGCAACCAAAAGCGTGGTTTCTTTAAGCATTTGTGCCGCTTTTTCGATTTTTAAATTCAAATGATATTGACCAGGGGAAATGCCCATGACATCTTTAAATGCCTTTCGAAACCATACATAACTGACGTTCTGTTCCGATGCCAATTTTTCCAAATCGAGATTGTCCGACCAATTTTGATGTATTTTGTAGCGCACTGCCCTGATAATTTGCTCTTGCCGAGTACGTGATTTTTCGGTCATCAACGCCGACGCATATACCAAACCGAGCAACTGAATGACCAAACACGACGAAATTTGTGTGTAAGCAATGCCTTCATATTTGACCGTATCAATCAGCCGTATAAATATGTTCAGAAATTCGGTATTAAAACCCATATTTAAAACGGGGTTTTGAGCGTCAAAACAGTCCTGACGCATCAAATATTCGGCATAATGACCGTCAAAACCGACCCAAAACTCTTCCCAACCTGTATTTTCCAATGGTTTGTAGCGATGCCACACATCCGGAAAAAGCAGAAAAAGCGTGCCACCCTCAACTACAATCGGGTCAACATTTTCCATTTCAAAAACGCCTTTTCCATTCGAAATATAGACCATTTGAAACTCTTTGAGTCGCCGCCCTCGTTCCCAATTGAAATAATGTGAAGCGGGGTGTTTCGGGTCGGGGTATTTTTTATGCGGTTCATGTACATAATGACCGACCGTAATGACGTTCACGCCCCAACTTGGTTCCGATTCAGCTAATTCGGTTAATTGTTCGTCATTGAAGTATTTTCTATAAACATTCATATCAGAAAGTATAAAATTATTGACAAAAGCGATAAGTGCAATATACCGCAGTATTCGTTCCTTTGTGAAATAATTGGCGAATATAATTTTGATTTTTTAACTTTTATAGGAAATAAATATTTGAATCGCTTTTTTGATAAAAAAAATATAGTTGCGTAACTTTACTTTTTGATAAAAAAGATTGTCAACTGTACTGTTATACTGAGGGGGTGGTTTCTGACATTTTTTGTAAAAACAGAAACCAAGAGACCTCAGTCTAAACCAAGAAGAGAGTTAGTTTTTCATACATTCTATAAGTTTTATCGCCAACTGTGATGTTGGCGATTTTTTTTTTTGAATAGTATTATTTTCTATCATAAAGAATGAATTAGGATGGAGTTTTAACATTCATCATCAATCATTCATAATTCATCATTTCTAAATAATGACATTACCCGACATGACAGCTCAATTTAACCACGTCAGCTACCTTTGGAACGAAGCAAAAGCCGCAGAACTCGCAGGCGATGAAGTCGCTTTATTCATCTATCGCTCAAACCTTTTGGGTGCAGATTTACGCTTGACGAACTACGGCGGCGGCAATACTTCCGTCAAAATCACCGATAAAGACCCTTTGACAGGTAAGGCTACTGATATTATGTGGATTAAAGGTTCAGGCGGTGATATTGGTACTTTGACCAAATCGGGTTGTGCAGCCTTGTATCTCGACCGGTTGCAAAGCCTTGAAAACGTCTATCGGGGCGTTGAGTTTGAGGACGAAATGGTGGAATTGTTCAATCATTGTATTTTCGATTTGGCTTCAAAAGCCCCTTCGATTGATACGCCTTTACACGGTTTTTTGCCATTTAAACATATTGACCATTTGCATCCTGATGCGGCAATCGCTATCTGTGCTGCAAAAGACGGAAAAAAAATAACAGAAGAATTATTCAACGGCGAAATCGGTTGGGTAGAATGGAAACGCCCTGGCTTCGAATTGGGCTTGGAATTGCGTCGTTGTTTGGAAGCAAGTGCGGCAAAAGGCATCGCTTTGAAAGGCATTATGCTTGGTTCCCACGGCTTGTTTACGTGGGGAGATACGTCCTACGAAAGTTATATCAATACCTTAGAAGTGATTGAAAAATGCGCTCAATATCTTGAAGACAGCTACGGCAAAACACGCTCTGTCTTTGGTGGTGCTAAATTAGAAAGCCTTGAAAAAGGAACTCGGACGAAAGAAGCGGCTAAAATCGCTCCGATACTGAGGGGGTACTGTTCGTCAGAAAAGAAAATGGTGGGTCATTTTACGGACGTTGATACAGTGTTGCAATTTGTTAATTCAAACGATTTGGCAAAATTAGCACCGCTCGGCACGTCTTGTCCAGACCATTTTTTGAGGACAAAAATTGCACCTTTGGTTCTTGACGCATCAAAATTAAACGAAAAAGACTACTTAAACACTGTTTTTGAAGAATACCGTGATGGCTATCGCCAATATTACGACACTTGCAAACATCCGAACTCTCCTGCGATGCGCGATCCGAACCCTGTTGTTATCTTGATTCCAACGGTGGGCATGTTCACATTTGCGAAGGACAAAACGATGGCGCGTTTAGCATCAGAGTATTATATCAATGCCATAAATGTTATGCGTGGCGCGGAAGCGATTTCTGAATACACTTCGCTGCCCCGTCAAGAGGCTTTTGACATCGAATATTGGTTGTTAGAAGAAGCAAAATTGCAGCGTATGCCTAAGCC
>JAYVFS010000189.1:0-3617 GCA_043772905.1 Saprospiraceae bacterium
TCTGGGACTCAACTTCTGGTGTGTATTTTTCTATCATTGATTCTATTTTGAACACAATGATATGATTTTACTCTGATATTTTATTTATTTCACGTTCCTTGGCTGCTGCAAATACAGGCGCGTGGCAACCATTTTTCGACGGTTTTGAATTGGGTAAGCTGTTTTGCTTTAGCCGTTAATGAGGAAAATGCAGCGTTTGGACGTGTCGTAACGGCTCCGACGAATGGTGCAGCGGGGGTTATTCCTGCGGTTTTGCAATATTATATTGCGTTTGGTGGTGGGCATTCTTCTTCAAAAATCACCTCTTTTTTGTTGATTGCAGGTGAATTGGGCAGTATTTTCAAGAAAGGCGCGACGATTTCAGCGGCTATGGGTGGCTGTCAAGCAGAAATTGGCGTGTCTTCTGCGATGGCGGCGGGTGCTTTGACAGCTTGTCAAGGCGGCAGTGTGCGACAAGTGTTGATGGCTGCGGAAATTGCGATGGAACATCATCTCGGATTGACGTGCGACCCAATTGGTGGCTTGGTTCAAGTGCCTTGCATCGAGCGCAATACAATGGGGGCGATAAAAGCGATTACGGCGAGTCAATTGGCTTTGCAAAGCAATCCCGACAAGGCGCGGGTATCGCTCGACAATGTGATTGCAACGATGTGGCAAACGGCTCAAGATATGAACTCAAAATATAAGGAAACGAGCGACGGCGGCTTGGCTATCAATGTGCCGATTAGTTTGAGTGAATGTTGATTTACACCGTAAAAAGATAATCAAACTGCTTTTCTGCAACTGAAGTCGGTGCGAGTTTCATCAACGCATTCCGCAAACGATAGCCGATAAAGCCGCCAATATTATTGAGTTGACCAATTTGATAAGAAGTATTAACGACAAAGGTTGCTTTTTTAATTCTGGCATTTTGGAATTGTAAAAAAGCGTCTTTTACTGTGCTTGCATCCCGATTCTGCGGGGAGAAGGTGGTTTTCAGACAATTTGCTAAGGAAAAAGCGTCTTCAATGGCTTGGCAAGCACCTTGACCTAAATTAGGCGTTGTGGCATGAGCTGCATCACCGATGAGAACGATGTTGTCTTTATACCATGTTTTAATGGGCTTAAAATCAGACAAATCATTGTGCAAAACATGTTGATTATCAGTCAGTTGTACGGCTTTTTGAATGTGTGAATTAAATTCAGAACCAAGGTTTAAGAGGTAAGGTTTTGTCTCCGTTTCGTTCAATTTTAAACCTTCAGCGTGTTTCATTGTGATATACCAATACACTTCTGTTTCACTGACTTGACTGACACAGGCTCGTAATCCACCGCGTTTACCCCACATTTCAACACTGGCTTTTGGGTTGTCTAATTGCATTTTGGCGATACCGCGCCAACAGGTTTGACCTGAATATCGGATAGGGATTTCGCCAAAAAGATGTTTGCGAACAGGTGAATGAATGCCATCTGCACCGATGATGATATCTGCTTCGGCAGTTGTGCCGTCTTCAAAGAACAATTGAGAATCACCGACCCCCTCAGTATTTCCTATACTTTTCAACCTTTTTCCTACGATAATGGTGTTTTTGCTTAGATTTTCAAGCAAAATCTGTTGCAATTTGCCTCTATGAATAGAGACCGTGCCGTTGCCAAAACGGTTGATAATTTTTGAAAAATCGACTTTTGACAGCACTTCGCCTTGATGATTGGCGATATTGACCGATTCTAAAACGTTACCTAAAACTTTGATTTGTTCAGCAATACCGAGGCGGTCATAAATCGTCATGGCATTGGAGGCAAGCAATATACCTGCGCCAATGGATTGAATTTCAGGTGCGGCTTCATAGACGGTTATATCTTTAAATCCTTTTCTTTGCAGAGCGATAGCGGTTGTCAATCCGCCGATGCCGCCGCCGATGATGGCTATTTTCATTTTTTTGCTACAAATTTCACAGATTATACGGATTATACGAATTTATTGGTCTCAATTTTTAATTAATTCGGGTAATGAGGGGCATTCAGGGCGTTTAAAAATTTATAAATCAATTACTTATGTTCAAAAAATCATTGTCTGACATAACGAGTTTTATCGCTGGCGACAAAACGATAATAAAGGAGTTCGTACATCCTAAAAACGATGCGGTGGATGTTAATTACAGTTTGGCTCATGCCGTTGTCGAAGTTGGCGAAGCGAGTGAACCGCATATTTTGTCAAAAAGCAGTGAATTATATGTGATTTTAGAAGGCGAAGGCGAGTTGTTTATTGAAAATGAGTCGGCTATACTGAGGGGGCGCGAAACGGCTCTTGTGCCGGCGGGTGCGACGCAATGGATTCGAAATGTGGGTGCTGTGCCTTTGGCGTTTTATGTGATTGTGTCGCCGCCGTGGGATGAGGCGGAGGAGACCGTGTTTTAAACGTGGAAATCTATTTTTTGTACTTGTACATCTATTTTGAAACGTGGAAATCTATTTTTTACACTTGTACATCTATTTTTAAACGTGGAAATCTATTTTTTGTACTTGTACATCTATTTTGAAACGTGGAAATCTATTTTTTACACTTGTACATCTATTTTGAAACGTGGAAATCTATTTTTTACACTTGTACATCTATTTTGAAACGTGGAAATCTATTTTTTGTACTTGTACATCTCGTATGTTTGTGAAAGAATAAAAAAAGCGCGAAAAAATAAGGATATTAGAGCGGGGAAGTGTGAGTACTATCGTACATCAAACAATTGAGTGATCAAT
This sequence comes from Saprospiraceae bacterium, assembly GCA_043772905.1. GTDB lineage: Bacteria > Bacteroidota > Bacteroidia > Chitinophagales > Saprospiraceae > JAAFJT01. The sequence continues at coordinate 2,734 of JAYVFS010000189.1, forward strand.
ATGTAGAATGTTAGAAACTCCACACTTCCTGCGTTCTTGAAAGCCAGAACAGCACTTAAGACCTGTTTACTATAAACAGAAGTCAGTATAAAATGCGAGATAAGGCTTTAAGAAGAACCTATTTTTCAAAAAAAATTATTCATTCACAATTGACAAAAAGTTTTAAAAACATGGTGAAGTTAAGTGTTGGCATAGACATCGCCAAAGAGACATTTCAAGCCTGTCTGATGATGCGTTATGCAGATGGTCGTGAAGTCGTGTTATCAAATAAAAATTTTGGTAATCGCACAAGTGGTTTTACCGCTTTATTAAGTTGGGTAAAACGTTGTACGCCCAAAGGTTATGTTGGTATCAAAACGATTTTCGTGATGGAAGCCACAGGTGTTTACTACGAACAACTGAGCTATTTTTTGTCAGACCTGTCCTTAAATGTGAGCGTTCAATTGGCAAACAATGTAAAGAACTTTGGTAAATCATTGAATATCAAGACAAAAACGGACAAAAGTGATGCGGAGGTCATTGCACTGATGGGTATTGAACGTCAATTACCTTTATGGACAGCACCCAGCCTTGTCTATCGTCAACTTAAGCAATTGAGTCGTGAAAGATTGGCATTGGTTGAGCAAAAAACAGTTGTTAAGAATCAAAAAAGTGCCATAAAATCATCGCAAGAGCCAAATTTAGACACAATCAAGCGCATGGATGAGCATATTGAATTTATCGAAGAGCAAATCCAAGCCATCGAAGAACAACTTAAAAAAGTAGTGGCATCAGACCCCGTTTTGCAAAAAAAGGTTGAGAATGTCTGTACGATAAAAGGCGTTCAACTTGTTACAGCGGTTACAATTATAGCCGAATGCAACGGTTTTATATTGTTTAAGAAC
>JAYVFS010000190.1:0-10601 GCA_043772905.1 Saprospiraceae bacterium
GCAATTTTATGTATCATTCAGATTTAGGTATTAAAGGCAATGCTAAAGATTTACAAATCATTGGTAATCAAGTTATTGTAGGTGTAAATGATCAAAAAACAAGGGTTTTTAAACGGCATTAACACCCCGTTTTAATCAAGGCAAACGCATCAAACAATCGTCATTAGGGCAACTTCCTTGAAAAGGATGTATGAGTGAAAAGTAATGCCCCATCCGGATTAAACCGTTTTAAACAGCTTCTACTCCCTCAGTGATAAGTGTTTTTATTTGTGCTGCCATTTCTGCGGACACTGTAACACCATGAACGTCAAGGGCCTGTTTGAGCTTGTGCCAAAACTTCTTCTTCAGAATCAGCGCGAACAACGGCAGGGCAATCGAAGCCCGCAGCGCAACAATTGCAGATTTAAAAACTGTGTTAGCAAGCCCAATCGCTCTTGATGCGAAGCTGCTTCTATTATTTTGTCTTGCAAATCGCGGATATCGCCCCCCCCCAGTATTTTGCTCCAACCTTTTAATAAACTTTCGAACACGCCTCCGCAATTCACGTTGCCCACTCACAATTAAGTCTGTTATGCCTTTCAAAGCATCGTCGTCAACGGACGCAGCTGGGCCTATCGGCATCGTGAGCGAAAACGGGCGCACTTGGTCGAGGCGGCTCAAACGCGATTCGGTTTCGGCTATCAAAAAGGCATGGGATGAATGTTAGTTGGGTGTCATTGTGGTTTTCTTTTAAAAAATGAGCCATAACTTAGATACCATAAATGACGATGCTGTTGCCACGCCGTCCCCATTTGCCTGAACCACAAGCTGCGCTTGTGGTTTCGGCCGAGCCACTATTTATTTGTGATTCTTCCATAGCAACAGAGCGCATACGCCCATTGCTCGAAAATTTTAATGAATTACGGCGACGACGAACATTCGTACCGACGCCTGCCTCTGATGGCACACTCACCCCACTTGACGCAAGGCATTGCCCAATGGACGAACCAAACCAGGTGCATGAAACCGTGCAGCATTGATAACAGTACGGCTTGCCAAAGCAGACGGTGAGCCGCCGCCTGATGCTGCCAAACGAACATCTTGTTTTGCAGCTCTGTTAAATTGAGTTTATCTGAAGCAAGAGTTTTTAAATACTGATGAGACTGTTTAACTTCTGTATTTTTTCATTCGTCTTGGTGTTTACAATGTGTCTCTATTTCTAAAAATGATTTCGATCAAGATTCGGTACATTTTTCAAATTTCTTTTTAAATGTATAGATTATGTGCATGTAAATTCTAAAGTGTCCTAATTGCAGTCAGCAGTTCTCGCTTTAGAAATTTAACAATTCGTATATTCTTGATTGTTTTATGTTTACAATTAAGTTAAAAAGCGTCGACTTATTTTAACTTAACTATATTTCAAATGTTTTCAAATTAGTACGAATTGTTAAAGTTTCAAAGCGAGAATAGCTGAATTGCAGTCAAAAAAGAGTTTAGTGTTGTTATTTTGTCACAATAACTTTATGCAGTGAATCAATCGGTTAGTGCTTCACAAAACAGCTTAATGAGCCTAAATATTTTATACTTTGTGACATGTAAAATTTAATGCTTGATTGTCCAATTAACAATACAGATATATCGTCCTGAAATCAACTCTATTCCATCTTAAATTATAGAATGACGCTGGTTTCTTTACCAAAGTCGTTGTCTATGTATACTCGGAACGGGAGAAAAATCGGTCAATACCAACTACAATAGAAGATCTATAAAAAATTTGTTTATCACATGATACATATGCCATACACACCTTACACATATATCATACGTATAATTCACGTATTTATTTTAGCTACTTGTTTTCATCTACATCATTCATGACCTCCATCATCTTTCTTATCCTTTGATTTCTCTTTTGATATCATATTTTGGTTCTTCGCCTCTTCTATCTGAGTCAAAAAATTATCAGGTGAAACCACCTTCTCTCCGCTTGTTTGTTCGTATCGTTTGCGCGCTTCTCCCGTCGCATAGCCGCCACGCAAAGCAGCTTCATGATTTTGTAAAAAGCCTTGTGCCTCATCCACTACGGTAATTCGTCGTGTGGTTTCCTCTGCAAGCATTGAAAAAATTAATTCAAGATTTGTCATGTGATCCCGAAGGTTTTCTCTTGATAATTTTTTCAACTCTTTATGTTCACTTGGCGTTAAGCCAAAAGTCGCTTTAGCAATTTCGGCAGTCAAAATAGAGTACTCCTGCCCTTCTTTGACACCACGCATTTTCCATTCATCTGTCAATTGTTTGCGTATGTCAATTGTTTTAAGACGTGTCTCTATCCACTCTTTTGGATAACCTTTGGCTTCATAAATCAACCGAATGCGTTCAATACCCAATTCTGGATTTTCAATTTCTTCTATTCGTTCAGTCCCAACCTGTGCCAACCATTGTTTGAACGGTTCAGCTTTAGGTGACGGAATAGACATGATTAAGCGCAGCACCGTTTGTGTATTAGCGCCATCGGAAGGGTACTTTTTGCCATCTAAACCTAAAAATTTCACCTTTTCGATTTTATCGAAAACCTGACTTGCGCCTTCGTTTTTGGTCATTTTCTTTTTGAGATCGTTCCAATAACGGCTTGGTTGCGTACTGTCTGTCAAAACAGAAATCACATCAACGATTGAGAAAATCCATTCTTCGTGGTCTTCAGACCAAATCCTACGGATAGCTTTTTCCTGAAAAAGGACGACTTTGTTATTTTGTTCCACAGTTTAAATTTTATGATACATATCATCTGCGTATTTTATACGCATTTCATACGTAAATATGACTAAGTATCGAGATAAGTGATGCTAAATCAAAAAACGCTACTCTACCCCTACTCTACTTTTATACAACTTCTGTATGTATTTTATACATATATTACACATACGCGCTTGCTTAAAACCTCACGAATTTATTATATTCATATCTTGGTTCGATACATCAATTATACGCATCCAATACATATAGAATACATAAATACAGACATCTAACGTATTTCATACAGACAAAATACGTATAGAACTTCAAAAAGCATCTGGACATAATTTTTTCACTGCATTATAAAATGCGCCTTTAAAGCTTGGATTTTGGAGGTTTTCACTCAATGATATTTTTGGATTATAGGATCCTGAAAACATCGAATATTGAATTTGAGTAAGTGCATTTTTGAGCAGTTCTTCGTCTGTCACGACCAAACCCAAAATAATTTCTTCCTCGCGAAGAAATTGTTCTTTCTTTTTTTCAGCAGCCAGACGTACCATTTCCGCTTGTTGTTGCTGTTGTGCTTGAATTTTTGGGTTAATGACTGTTTCTTTTTTCTGCTTTGGGTCTTTATCTTCAAAATTGCCACGCACAGCTTCAACAAAAAAGCCCGCCGCCGACTCCTTGATTTTACCCGCAATCAGAGCTTTTTCGGTAACTTTAACAGCTTGCAAAATCACCCCCTCAGTATAATCTTCGACAAGAGTCATAAACATTTTGAGACTAACACCAAACTTCGTTACGACGATTGGAGACAATTCAACAGTCAGTTTTTCTTTTGCTTTATTGTGCTCGTTTGTCGTCCCAACAGACTCTTTTTCTACTATTTCAGCCAATTCAATCCTGTTTATGGGTGCTAATGGCGGAATTAATGACGTTGCTCTGCGTTTGGGTTCGGCACGTAATTCGTTCAAACCCTGCGATTTAGTGTCTGTTTTTCGATTAAAAAAGAAATGGAGAGCCGTCACTTTTCGCCCTTCTTTGACTTTTTCGTAGCGGCTGATTGTAATATCCGTGTATTTGTTAATTTCTTTAACCGCAGGTTTTATGACCCATTGATGAAAATTTGAAAAATCAGGGTATTCTTTCTCGTATTCCAAGATTCTTTTCATGTATTCAATATCCAAAACCCGCCCTTCAAGCGATTCATATTGTTTTAGCAATTCATAAATCCTCACCGATTGCGCACTCAATCGAGAGACATTACTTAGGTCGTAAGCTGTAAAATTTTTTTGCAATTGGAGTAGGAGAGGCTTCATTTCAGGCTCTATCGTCACATCAATATATTCTTGATTTTGAATACCGTCACCCGATTGCCCTTCTTTCAAATAATCGGTACTTCTGATGATGTGATACTCTTTTTCTCTTGTAAAACCGCCTTCTTGATAGTTAACATGCAACGTTTTCCGCATCAAATTTTTGACACCCGCCCTCAGTAAATCATAAGATTGATGCGATTTTATGTTGAAAATGTCTATCACATCGCTATACCAAATCCTGTAAGTCTGAAAATCAAGGTCTTCTTTTCGAATGCACGAAAGAAGTGACAGAAACATGCGTGTTTCCCATGTATCGAATCGGTATCGCGCCTCGATGAGTTGATTCGATTTTTTTATGATGCGTATGCCTTTGTTTTTCTTCGAACGTTCACTCATTTTGACAAATGCGTTAAGTTTAAAAATTAGAAATTTGGGTGAATAGGCTCTATTCCAAGGTTTCAAGAGCTAAAAGTAAACAACTTCACCAAACTATTAGAGATTTGGGAAGTAATATTAGTAAATTGGGACAAATTATTAGGGATTTGGGATGAACGCTGAAAGTATCAAGGCTAATAGACAGTTAATCTCCCAAATTACTAATATTATCTCCCAAATTACTAATAGTTCAGTCCCAAATTACTAATATTATCTCCCAATTTACTAATAGTTTAGTTCACAACTAACTGATATACAATACAATATAGAGGTCTAAAACAATAAAAAGGATTTAAAAGATAGAAAAACAACAAAAAGAGCAATTGTTGATGTTTTCAAAACAGAGTTAAATAGGGTAGGTTTGACAATGCCTATACACAGGACAATTATCTACTCTACTCAAAATAAGCTAAAATAGTGCATTTTTTTTGAAATACGCTTCGAAACGCCTGTTGCCTTATTTGGGGATTATTTGTTGTTAAGGTTGCTTAGGAATAAAAAAAAGCACCGAAACTCATTTGGATACCGTACATAGTTAAATCATCCTTTGTTGTCCCAAATTTCTAATATTTGCGAAAAGTAAAGTAAACCATCTTTTATCTAATTTGATGCATAGGCGTTTCAAATAAATCAAAGTGTAATTTGTTGTAAGTATAAACACCCCGATACATAACAGATTTTCGAAATTGAATAAAATCGAAAACCTGCGAGTGTCAAAACATACCCCCTCAGTAAAAAGGAGGTTGTGCGCATGGTTTAATTGAAATGCGTGTAGTATCAGTATAAAATACGTATAGAATACGTGTAATGTCTGTGTTTTATGTGTATTGACCTAAAAGGGTCAATCTTCACCTAAATCCTTTCTGACCAAGGTCAGCAAATAATTCGTTAGATTATAGCCCTTTTTTTGCATTTTATCACGCACCAAATCGTGCAAATATTTGGGCATATTGAAGTTGACACGGTGAATATCACCTTCCATTTCTTTCTGCTTTTGCTTTTTTATGATTTGCTCGACAACATCAGGTTGATTGTCGGATTCTTGTTTTGGTGCAAAACGATTTTTACTCATTGTTCTTTTCTGATTTTAAAGTGGACATAATTTGTTCAACCTCATCTGTAAAGCGGATAAATTCTTCTTTGGCTTTGCGATCTTTACCTTCCACTACGCCAATCCCATCGGTCGCATTGTCGGCATAAGCGGTACGGTTTACGATCCGCGTTTTCATAATAGGTGTTTCAAGTTCACCTAATGCTTCGCCAATTTCTTTAGAAATATTCGCTCTTTCGTTCACGCGGTTCATCACAACATAAGCAGCCACACTCCCTAAATTCGCAGCCACGCGATTGCCATTCATTTCTTTTAATAGTTTTAAGAAACTTTCGAAAGCGCGAAAATCGAAGATACTGGGCGAAATGGGGATGATGACAATATCACTCACCAATATAGTTCGCGTTGCCAATTCCGACAATTGCGGCGTTCCGTCAATAATGACAATATCAAATTTATCTTGCAAATTACTCAAAACCTTACTATTGATTTGGTTTTGTTCCATTGCAAAAACTTGAATGACGGATCTGTCCTGACTTCGGCAACTTGCCCATTCTAATGAAGAATGTTGTTTTTGGTCGGTGTCAATGATGCAAACACTCAGACCTCTCTGTGTAAACGAAGCTGCTAAATTGACAGCGATTGTTGTTTTTCCAACACCTCCTTTAAGATTTGTAACGGCTATTTTCATTCTAAAATAATTGTTTGTGAGGGGCGAATGTAGTGAAACTATTTTCAATATACATACTTAATCTGTATAAAAAAAGTATAGTGTACTTAAATAATACGTATTTACTGATTTTGTACGCATTTTGTACGTATAAAAATTGTGTTTCTTAAACTTTCATTCGATGCAATTAAATAGGGTAGGAGATATGACGCATTACGCCAATCCCATCGCCTTAAACGCCGCGTCAACAGGATTTGAATACACACCAAACTGAATTTCGTAATCAAATCGGCAGGGACATTGCCCAATTGCGTCATATCAATCGCAGGAATTAATACTTTTTGGGCGCCGCTTAACGTGGTCGTTGTAAAAGTTCTTCACAAGATACTTTCTGATGTCTTTGCCTAAGGTGTCTTCTATGTATTTTAGGTTTTCTTCAAAATGTGTTGCACCGAATGCCGCCTTTTACGGCTAAAATATAGTGACCACCTTTTAGTACAATCAATTCAGACAGGGCAGGTGTACATAAAACGGCATCAATCGTCATAGTGGCATTTTGAATATCCATACTCCGTATGAGCTCCGGTACAGTCGTTTTTTCATTTGGTTTTGCTCCTATTTTTTGCTGACCTAATACCCACTCGTTGCTCACTCACCCACGCTGTAAGGATACAAATGTCATCATTTTTACGTGCTTTTTTCATGCGTTTAACTTGGCTCACTGGGGTATATAAAGGCTCTATCTTGATAATAGCCAATTCATTGTAAGCGGCTTTAAGCGCTTTTATATGAATTTTAGCCTTGATTTCAAACCTTAGATAATGTCAATATTCTTTAAATAGTTCGCCAACTCTTTGATATTACCAAAGCTGGGAGAAAGGTGAAGCCGTGCCTTTTTGAGTATTTTTTTTGAATGCTCTTTGACTGTTTCAGTACCAATGTTTTGCCCAATTGCTATTTTTGAGCCACTTAGACCATTTGAAAAGTCCTTCAAAATCAACAATTCTCGGCTAGTAATTTTCAATTTATCTAGCATGATTTTACGAACCCGCGCTGAAATGTCTCTTTCGGCGGCTTCCGCTAGGCTATTGTAAAGGGTAGTCGTTCGAAAATGAATATGCGGACGAATGAAAATGGGCACGTCTAAGAAGGGCCCGAACTTCCCAATACGATGATAGCTGGCAATTGTATTGCCAGCTTTATCCGTTTGTATGATTGATGTATTCATCTGTACTAAAATGAATTTGCCATCTATGCGCTTAATAGGATACTGTATGTTATAATGCAAACGGCTACTTAAGATGCGATAACGCTGTTCTCTGAACAACTGAAAGGTCATCAAGCCATATTCGATGACAAGGTCTCTGTATCTGGGATGGATCAATTCAATACTTTTTTCCATGCTAAAATCTTCATCTTTATAGCCTAGTATTTTTTCAACACCAGTGACAAAAACCAATTTTTGTTCGAGTAGGTCGGTTATACAATGGTAGCTATTGAACAAATAGTTGCTCTCGACAAGAGGCTTAATAGTCGCCTCAAAAATTTGGTGAAATGATTGTGTTGGTGTATCAGAACTGCCAACAATTTTTTTAATTGCATTAGCAAGAGAGCCTTCGTAATAGGTTGTTGATTTTTCCATTTTTTATTTTCTGATTAGGGTTTAAGAATTTCGATTTTAACAATTTTATTTGAATGTTAGCCGTACAAAAAAAGGCTGATAATAAAGGGTTTACTCTGTTTTTGTTATAAGATCAGTTAATAATACCATTTTTTTTATCTCTTGCTTTTGACGTTTAACGACACGAAACCCAATTATTTCAGAACGCCTGCTTGCAGGTGATGACCCACGAGAAGAGGCTCGAATCATTGATGCAGGCTGTTCCCAAGCGCCCCCCCTCAGTACATGCAAGGAACTCGAATCTTTGAGGCATACACCAGCAATTGGATTAATGTTGTCTTTATTTTCTTTATAGAATCGAGGATGAAAGTAGTCATGGCACCATTCGGCGACATTGCCTGACATGCCATAAATTTTATTTTGGTTGATACCAGATTCTAAAACAGGTACGGTTTTATTATGAGAGACCTTTCCTTTATTTATAGTACTTACTTTTTGCGTATTCTCCGAGAGGTTGAAATTTAACTCAGCTGCATCCGCTATATTTTTATGATTCCCGAATCTATATTTTACGTGCGTTTTCATATCAATGGCAGCAGCATATTCCCATTCAGCCTCAGTCGGTAAGCGGTAACCGTTGTTATTTAAGTTGCTACCGACCTTACTTAAACCATTTGTCTTACTGCGTTCAATGGTATAAACTGTTTCTAAGCCCTGCAATTCACTGAGCCAATTGCAAAACCCAACAGCTTCGTACCAATCCATCATGATAGCAGGATAATTAAGACGTCCCCAGCCTAAATCTTCTCTCAACGGAATGTTTTTAGCCAGACAATATTTGTCGAATAAGTCAAAAGTGATTGTCGTTTGACTTATTTCAAAACTATCAAGCATGACTTGATGACAAGGCTTTTCATTAAAAGCACTATCTGTATCGTTAAAAGTATCGCCCATTGTGAAAGATCCTCCTTTAATAGTTATCATCGTCGGAAACTGTATATCTAATGGCATTAAACGCCCGTTCTTAGATATCCAAATATAGCCAATGAGTGACAACACGACGATGCAAAGTGTCCAAATGATTATTGTTTTAATCTGGTCATTTCGTATGATAAATACCTCAGATTTTGACTCGATTACTGAGGGGGGCGCGTTTTTTGACCACGTCCTTTTCTCTTGTTGATCTGAAAATATTTTGTAAAAATCACCTAACCTGTTTTTATGGTCAGCCTCTAATACTTCAGTTTCGGTTTTATTTAAAATAAATGCGGCCATAAACCCCAAAAGCGTTTCTCTTGGATGGGCAGTTTCCCCGCTTAAAAGCCGTTTAATGGTTTTCGAAACGGGTAGATTACAATTTGGATAAGCCTGTTTTAAGGTATGAACAATATGAAGGGCATCACGTTCAATATTGGCTTTTTCTAAAAAATCTGTAAATAACTTTTCATAGATTAGATTCATTTCCAAAGGCATAATGCCATGCCTATCGAAATAAATAAAACATCAAAAATTGGATATTTTACTTATCATCAATACTTCTGTCTAAGCTGGAACAGCTCTTCGAAGAACCGAGATTTTGCTATCGATAGCCCCCAAAAATGTTGTCGGTGTGATGAGTATAGTTAATTGTTCAATTAATTAGTTTGTTAGCAGAATAGAACTTTGGTTAATGTTTTCATTGGTTTAATTTTTTAATCACTAATAAATTTTGAAACAGATACTTTTCAATGCCTATGTCGAACTTATAGCACATTGTTATAGATTGTTGAGAATGAGTTTGTGTTTTTAGAAAAAGATTTAGAAAATTATTATTTGAAATCTGAAAAACACGTGTTTATTAGGAAGATTGTGAATGATGAGTCGGTAGATATTCATTAATGGTTATGATAACAAATTTTTCACTTTCAACAAAGCTACAAATAATAATTCTATCATAGATTCCCTATATGGGGGATACCCTCAAAAAAAATCATGTTTTTTTTATAATTCTTTTGTTTTTATCTAACAATAATGTTGTTATGAGACAAAAACTTTTTAAAGAAGACATATTATGTTTTTAAGTGTGGACATATTGTGTCCTCTTTGAACAGTTTTTGTCCCATTAAAAAAATATTAAAAGACTTCCTACATATATTATTGAACAAAAAGCCGCTTTACTAAAACGTAATGGTTTTGTTGTTGATGTAGATGGTTCATTGCCTATTCAATTTGAAGCAACTCCAGGTAATTATTACGTTGCAATTCGACATAGAAATCATTTAGGTGTTATGAGTTTAAATCCTGTAGCGTTCCCAACGACAACTGGATCTTCTTTATATGACTTTAGTGATGGTTTTAGTGGAGATTATCCAACGTACTCCCTAACCAATGTGGCTAGGAAAAAAAATGGGCAGCGTGTGAATATTAAAACCCAATATAGAGCTATGTGGTCTGGCAATACAAATCCAAATGATGGGCTATCAGGTAAACTTGTCAATGCTATCGGCATCGGTAGCGATTATGTACCTATTCTAAGTCGTTTAGGGATTAATGGTTTTATTGATGGTTACTATGTTGAAGATACGAATATAGATGGTCGTGTCAAATACATTGGTCCAGGTAATGATAAAATACCCGTATTCGTTACATCTATTTCTGGGGCAATTTGGGAACAGTTGCCTGAAAACAATTAACATTAAATCTTGTGGTGTATATCAACACCTTAGCCAAAGCACAGGCATTAAAATAAAATCAATGTATAAATATAAGTGTTTGAAACTCAAGCTGCTTTATTGACAATATAAGTCAAAT
>JAYVFS010000191.1:0-10547 GCA_043772905.1 Saprospiraceae bacterium
GCTGAAAAACAATAGCTGATGCGATGGTCGCGGAGCAGATAATGATGCGTTTTGAAGCGCACCACTTCTTTGGGTGGCTCAACAAGCAATGCCTCAAAAGGAATATAACTCAAAATGCCATCGGGAATGATAATCACCTCTTCTGTCAATTGCGCTTTGATGGGCGCAATGAGTTTTTGATACAATATCGAAGCGGCATCGCTGTACCGCCTTGCTCCTTGTGAACGGTCAGATGTCAAGGATGTCCGCAACTGCTTAACAAGTGAGTCGAGTCCAAAATCGTTTTTAACGGTTGCCACGTCGTATTTGTCTTTCCCAACCACAAAAATAGTTATCGTGCTGTCACCTGCAAAGTATTCGAGTAAGGTTTGTTTGGGTTTCAATATTTGGCTTTGCACTTCGGCGACGGATATTGTTTTGCGGTCGTAGCGGAGATGGTAGTAGTTGGGAAAGTTGCGTTGTAGCTGTGCTTTGAGTTCGTCGTATTGTTTCTTTTTATCAAAGAGTTTGCCGTTGATGACTAATAAATTGCTGTCGGTTGCGGTGGTTTTACCTTTTAAAAGGAGGTCTTGCTGTTGCTTTTCGTAGTAACTAAGGTCTATCCGCAATTGGCGTTCAGAAATTAACAATGAATCGGGTAGCCCTGCAAAGGATAATGCCGTTTCATCTCGGACGTTTTGAAACAGCACAAGGGCTTTGGCACGTTCTGATAAATCGAAAGCCGTTCGTTTATCTGCTTCGTTTTTATTCACTTCTGCCGATATTGATGCAATACGAATCGCTGTTTCAATAGTCGGATACCCCTCAGTATTTAATTGAATTTTGGTCTGAGTAAAGGTTGTTTGAGCGTCTTGATACGTCAAAACAGCTAAGGCTTGGTCTGATAATGCTTTGCTTTGAGTTAAAAAAGAAAGGTCTTTAGTGCGTTCATATTGTTCGAAGTAAGTGAGGCTCTGTGCTTTTAAGGCTTCTTGTAAATAAGCAATACGCGTGCATTTTGACAAATTATCCTTGTCGTAACGCAGGAAATACTTGGCACTGTCGAAATACACATTTGCTAAATCAAACTGTTTTTGCAGACGGGCATTGTCACCCAACATTAAGTAACCGAAAGCAATAGAAGCCTCATTTCTATTCTTTTTTGATAAACTGTTGTTCAAAGCCAATCTTTGAAAAGAATCCGCAAGTATGAAATTTCCTTTTTTACCATAGTTAACGCCAATTTCAGAGTTAGAAATATCAGGTCCATTCTCTTGTGGATAAGCCTTTTGACTCATGACTTCCATCGCTTTTTGCTGAAAAGCAATGGCTTGGTCATATTCTCCTTTACGTTTGTACATAATACCAAGATTTGAATAAACAGTTCTTAATTGCAGAAGATACTGAGGGGTCTCTTTCAAGAATGCCAAAACGCGATTGTAGTAATTCAAGGCTTGATTAAAATCATCTTTTGACCGATAAGCATTACCAATATTGATAAGACAACTGAGATACCTGTCAAAGTCGCTCTGCTTATTTATCCCGGTTTCCGCTTTTAAAAAATGTGAGAGTGCTCGATTGGCATCCCCTTTATCATTATAACAATTAGCAAGATTCAAATGTACACCTGACCTTGTATCAGCATCTGTTTCACTTATATTGTTGAGTATTTTTAGATAAATTTCTATGGCATTGTCCAAATTGCCCATAAGCCGATGGCAGATAGCGATATTGTTTAGAGTCCGATTCGTCCACATATTCTTTTCACCGAGCAATTGATTTTGAATCGTGTATGCTTCATTGCCCAATGCTAAAGATATATTCAAATCTTGAGGCGCATAAAACGGCATAAAACTCGATAAGGTTGTGGACAAACGAAAAGAGTTGGGTGCGAATTTCCTTTTCAGTCGCTCCGCTTCTTTCAAGCAAATAAATCCCGAGTCTTGTTTTTGAATCCGTGCATAAGCAATACCTTTGATGACCATCAGTTCCGAATAGCCATAAGATTCGGTTGTGCCTGTTTGTTGATAAATCTTATCAGCGATTTCAAGTGGCGTAAGCGCTTCGCGGCATTTGTTTTTGATACTACATAAAGTATCTGCATCGCGCACAAGCGCCGCAGCTCTGGCGGTGTCTTCTGAAATGTTATTGGATGATTGAGAAAAAACGGATGAGGGCATAAAAGTAAATGCCACAACAAGGCAAGCTAATACTGGCTGAAATAGGGCTTTCATATCGTTATCATTTTGGTTGATAGAACAGGTTTTTAATTAAAAGCCCCCCTCAGTAAATAAGGTTATTTGAGGTGAAAACTTTCCCTAAAATTACAAAAGGAATATGAATGTTGCCCTATGAAGTAACACATTATTTTCGCTCAAAGCGATTTTAATAAAGCCATTGCCGCATCGTGCTTAGGATGTTCCGTATCAGCAGCGATTTGGGAGAGTATCTTTTGGGCTTCGGTTGTTTGTCCATCCGCAATAAGGCTAACAGCCCAGTAGTAGGCAGACGGTTCTTTGCGGATGTAGCCATCCATTTCAGATAAAGTTTTGAAGGATTTTGCAGCCGCTTTCGGTTTATTTTGCAAATAATCAATCGTGGCTAAAAGAAACTGTGCATCGGCATAATTAACGGCGGGCTGTTTTATGCCTTTGAGCAGATTGCGTGCAGATTTAAAGTTTTGGTTTTGAATATATTGCAGGGCTTTACTGAGGGGGTCGGTTGTCGTATTGCCGCGTTCAGTTGTGCGATTCATGTCTTCAACAAAAGCCAAAAGGTCGTTCTTAAACGGTGCATTTTCAATAGCGGCAATAGGCTTTTTAGCGTTTTGAGTAGTTGGGTCAATCTTTTTTGATGTGTCTATTTTGGGCAAATTATCAGGAGTATGTGTTGATTGTGTTGTATCTGTTTTTTCGGTATTCGGAGAAACTTGTATTGCGGGATTTGTCGTTGTTTTTTTAGGAAAAAAAATAAAAACCAAGACAACGATACCGCCCAAAAAGGCGAGGATACTGAGGGGGTCTCGCCACCACGGTTTCGGCGGGTTGTTATCGTCCTTGCCCATTTGAGCTGACCATTTGCGTACTTTTTGACGCAAATATTCTTCTGCGATGAGGTCTAATAAAGCCAATTCTGCGCGTTGTGTGCGTACACGTTCAGCAAGTGTCGCATCGGTTTGCATGTCATTCTCAAACTTTTGATGCTCGACATCAGACAGTTGCCCTTTGATGTACGCATCAATTTTGAGCATCAATAGGTGGTCGTCGTTATTCATTGCCTAAGAGTTCTTGGATGATTTTTTTAAAAAGTGGGCTTTTTTCGCAAAGTTGCCTAAATTTTAGGCGACATTCAAAAAGGGCATTGCCAACGGCATTCTCTGACGGCAAGTCCATTTGCTCTTTGATTTCTCGATTGGTGAAAGAAAGCATATAAAGCCTCAATAACCCTTGACAGCGCAGCGACAAAGCCGCCAATATTTTCTGAACAAACGTGGCTACTTCGCGGCTATATATTTGTGTCAAAGGTGTTTCATCGGTTGTTGTGTTGGCTGTTATTTCCTCAAATTGCGAAAGGCTTTTTTCAGACTTGCGCCACCGTTCTTTATTCCTAAAGATTTGTTTACAAATACTAATTAGAAAGGTTTTTAAACTGCTTTCCTCTCTAAATGTCCTATTTCGAATATGCCTATCGAAAACCACGATGGCTTCTTCGAGTATATATTCAACTTCCTCTTTGTTTGCTCCTTGCCGATTTAAAAAGGCGACGACTTCGTGCTTCCAATTTTTCAACACATACTGAATCGCCTCGTCTCGGTGTTTGTCCGAGCCTTGAATCATGGCGACGAGTGTTTCATCGGCGTATGTTGGTAAGTCGTCTTTCATTGGTACAAGTAAAAGGTTTTTCGTTAGAAATGCCTACCTAAACCTAATTACCTTTTTTAGGATTAGGCCCATTCTTGGGCTTGCTTTCCAATATATTGATGGGTTCATTTGTTGAAGTTTCGTTGGGCTTTGGCGAATTAGGTGGAGAAGGTTGTCGAGGTCGAAACAATCCTCGAAAGAATCCATTTTTGTTCCTCTTTTTCTCTGGTTGCTTAACTTCTTCTGGCGACACTTGAAACAAGCTATCGGTTTCAATATTGATGCTGTCACGTGCACGTTCCCTTTCTTCCATTTCAGCTAACTCTTCTTGTGAGTACATTTTAGGATCGCAATTCATCGAGTCCTTGACCCATTTAGAAGGTTCTGGAAATTTCTCGTCTTTCAAAGCCGAATAAGTTGCTTTTTTATACAATTTTTGTAAAAACAAAGCACACACTGGCAACGCCATATACGCCCCTTGTCCATAACTCATATCTCGAAAACGAACGGCTGGTGTCATACCACCGACCCAAGCACCGCATACAAGATTGGGTGTATAACACATAAACCAACCATCGGAGTGGTTCTGTGTTGTGCCCGTTTTGCCAGCAATGTCATTGTTTAAGTCGTATTTGTAACGCAAACGCCCTGCTGTGCCGTCATTGACGACCGATTTCATCATCTTAGTCATCATATCAGCATGGTCTTTAGAAAGAACTTGCTGCCACTTTTCAGGCAAAATCTCTTTTGTAAAATCAGCAATCACTTTGCCATCTCTGTCAGTAACTTTCAAAACAGGCATTAATTCAGGGCGACGACCGCGTGCTGCAAATGTTCCATACACTTTCATCATATCATACAGTGATATATCGGCTGTACCTAAAGCAATACTCAAATCACGTTGCATATCGGTTGTTACACCCATCTCTTTTGCCAATTGGGCCACAGCATCGTATCCAACTCGGCTTATGAGATTAGCCGACACAACATTTACAGAGTTTGTTAACGCTCCTTCGAGGGAGTAAGAACCCGAATAACCTTCGTCAGAATTACGAGGAGCCCAAGCTAGTTTAGGGTCAGCTTTCTCTTCTTCAGTGAGTGAATAAGCCGATTTTGTCGTACCATCAGGCATATAAGCCGTTAACCGATTGGGAATGTATTCGCAAGGACGAATGCCCGCTTGTATGGCTTTGGCATAAACAATAGGCTTGAACGTTGAACCGACCTGCCTGCGTGCCCGCACATGGTCGTATTGATAAAAGTTGAAATCAGTACCGCCCACCCATGCTTTTATCAAACCCGTTTTGGCATCCGTAACCATAAAACCCGTATTGAGTTGACGGAAATAGTACTTAATGGAATCGAGTGGCGTCATCTCCCTTTCATCTTCTGCTGGTTTGCCATTTTCCCAAGTGGGGATCGTCATTAGCTCCTTTTTATTAAAATCTTGGCGTATTTTTTTTTCATCCCAACCGTCCACAGTGCGTTGCTTCCAACGGCTTGAATTACGCATAGCATCTTCAATCCATCTATCGTCGCCCCACCATTTTTCACCACTCCAATGGTTATCAAAAGTCTTTTGCAGTTCACTCATCCGCTCTGATACCGCTTCTTCTGCAACTAACTGAATTTGAGACTCAATAGACGTGTAAATTTTCAAACCGTCTTTATAAATATCGTATGGAGAGCCATCGTCTTTTGTATAGGGTTCAAGCAGTTTAGGCATCTGCGTCCGCAAATAGTCTTTGAAATAAGAGCCCATCGCATCACGCGTTAACACAGGTTGATAGTCGAGTTTAATGGTGTCTTTTTTCAGCTTTTCAGCCGTTTTTTTATCCAACTTGTCGTTCTCAACCATACTATTAAGTACCTCGTTGCGGCGTTTCATGCTCGCTTTGGCGTCA
Source organism: Saprospiraceae bacterium (assembly GCA_043772905.1). Classification (GTDB taxonomy): domain Bacteria; phylum Bacteroidota; class Bacteroidia; order Chitinophagales; family Saprospiraceae; genus JAAFJT01. The sequence continues at coordinate 5,744 of JAYVFS010000191.1, forward strand.
CGACGTGGATTGTAACGGGTGTTTTTTTGCAACATCCCGACCAGAACAGCCGATTCTTCCACCTTCAAATCTTTAGCAGATTTATTGAAAAATCGCTTTGAAGCCATTTCAATCCCAAAAACATTGCCACCAAAAGGCACGGTATTGAGGTACAAAGCCAAAAGGTCTTTTTTCTCATAAGCCCGTTCCATACGGCGAGCGATGAGCATTTCTTTGATTTTATTAATTGGTGTTGAAAAAAACAGATGCTTAGGGCGACCATAAATGTTTTTGACCAACTGTTGCGACAAAGTAGAACCACCACCTGAACGTTCATCACCCCTCAGTATAGAGTAATAAAAAACGCGACCCAAAGCTCGAAAGTCCACGCCACCGTGCGTCCAAAAACGTTTATCTTCTTCAGAAACGAGGGCATCAACGAGGAGCGTCGGTAGGTCTTCAAAGGGAATATCTGTCCGATTTTCAAGGAAAAACTTGCCAATGAGGACAGAATCGGCGGTATAAACCTCCGAAGTGTTGTTTGTTTGCAATTCTCGAAGTTCCTCCACCGTCGGAATTTCACCAAACATGCCAATTGCAAAAACAAAGTAAAAAATATAGAGCGCAGCAGCGACCATCGTACCACGTCGAAGCCAAGTCGCCACAAATGGGTTTTTCATAGCAAACCTTGCCCACGATTCATCAAAACGCTCTTTATAAGGTTGAAAGGTTTGACCAATCGGTTCAAACCAAGGCGCAACTCTTTTTGTTACAGGAGACAGCACTTTACTGAGGGGGGTGCTGACGTATGTTTTCCAGATATTTTTTATGTTTTCTATCATTATATTTTATTTCCAACCTTAAAAGGTGGTTTTGTTTTTTTGTAAAGACAAACGGATTTTTCAAGGGAAACATTCTGTGAAGCCGCAAATTTAAAATTTTACCTCGATAACACCGTCCACAAATTCATTAGATTCAAAAAAAGAACGTTTTTCCCTTTCCATTCACTAAAATTGCACTTTATTCACCATTCACCATTACAAAATTATGGCAACTCTTTTAGGCATAGGCACAAAGGTCAAATTTTTGACCACACCCGACTCTGGCGTTATCATCGAAAAACTCGGTGACGGCATGGTGATGGTCAAACTCGACGATTTTGATATGGATATACCTGCATTTGAAGAAGACCTGATTCGTGCAGAAGACTTTTTATCTCAAAAGATTGCTGTCCAAGAGCCCCTACCAAAGTCAAAACCTAACCTAAAACCCAATCAGCAAGCCATTGTACCCCCCCTCAGTATAAAACCCGTTTTGAGCAATTCAGGCATCCAATTAGCTTTTGAACCTGTCAAAAAAGCAAGTGGAGAGATTGATAAATTCATCATTTACTTACTCAACGATACTCGTTTTGATGTCGTTTTTTCACTCGATTTCCTTATTTTTGAGGAGATTGAATGGTCAAAAAACGGCATTTTAAAAGCCGTTCAGTTTGAAAAAATAGGAGAATTATCTTTTGATACCGTCAATGATTCGCCCCAATTAGATGTGACTATAAAACCAATAACGACTGAGGGCGGTGACGAAGAATTTAGTAAGACATTGAAAATCAAACCTAAGCAGTTTATAAAAAATTACCAATTGTCAGAATTCCTCAATCGAGACGTCCATATTTTCCCAGTTTTTGACAATTTAAAAAGTAAGACGGCTGGCGCAAAAGAAGATTTAACCAAATACACAAGCGACTTGTTGAAAACGGCAAAACAAAAATCGAAAGGCAAAGATGATTTACGCATGTTCGACCCTGTGCCGAATGTCAATGAATACGCCTCGTTTGTGCCTGAAATAGATTTGCACATCGAAATGCTGCACCATGCCCCACGCGACTTGACCACAGAAGAAATCGTTGGTGTTCAAATAAAATCGTTTGAATCTTTTTTGGCAAAAGCCATCCGTTTAAATATTCCAAAAGTATATATCATACACGGCATCGGCAAAGGGCGTTTGCGCGATTTGATAGCGGCAAGGCTGCGGCGGCATCCCAATATTTTGATGTTCAAAAATGAATACCACGAAAAATATGGTTTTGGCGCAACACAGGTTTGGTTGCGTTAAGTGTCCCATACATCTTTCCATAAAAAAGAGGGATAGAACACATCGTCCTACCCCTCAGTATATTTGTTGTTTTTAGGCTGCTTCTGCCAAATTCTTATTTTTCCTAGACCGAACCTCAATAAAAGGTTCTGACGTAGTCGAATTTATTTGATGATAAAGAATTTCCTTCGCACGGAACAACTGCGCTTTGACCGTACCCAAAGGGAGGTTCAATTCCGTAGCGATTTCTTCATAACTCAACTCCTCATAATAGCGCAATTCAATCATGGCACGATATTTTGAATTAAGTGTTTTAACAAGATGACGGACGTGTGAAATCTTTTGATCGTACATCATCATCTGTTCAGGGTCAGGTTCGTGATCCCGAATGTTGTGCGAAAACTCGCAACGGCTGTCCGCCGTAATCGTGTCATCCATCGAATACGTTTTAAGACGTTTTTTGCGAATGTGGTCAATGCAATTGTTAATGGCAATTTTGAAAAGCCATGTCGAAAATGCATAATTTGGCGCGTAGCTGGGCAGCTTATTGAAAGCCTTGCCGAAAGCTTCGATTGTCAAATCGTCCGCATCGTCGCGGTTGTTGACCATTTTGAACATTGCATGATAGACCGAATGGCGGTAACGACTCATCAATGTTTCATACGCTTTTTGGTTGCCGTTTACGGCTTGAACGACGACTGAATAGTCGTCTGTTGCTCTCGGAGACAGTCTGCTGTGGACTGTTGGTGCTGTTGCTGTCATGGGTTTGAGTTCAGAAAAGTTTGGATTATTGCCACTTACGTGGCGTTGCTCTAAGGATAATAGTTGAAGCAAAGACGAGATAGAAAAAGACATATAAAACATCAAGTAAGGGTATCCACCACAAAAGCCGCTCTTCGTGCAACTTCCGTAGAATTTTTGCGTAAACTGTCCATATCAAAATCGTTCTCACTACGATATTTGCTACTGCAAACATCGTGCTAATTTTTGCATACGTTGCCAAAAACAGTGTCACAAAGAATAAAAAATGTGATGCCGATACCAAACCTAATAGTATTTGATGTTTTACCATGTATCGGTTTCCTACCGATAAGTGCCTGTTTTTCTGGGTAAAGTAGCTATTCCATCGAGTTTTCGGTTCTGAAACCATAAATGTTTGCGGCAGCAAAATAATTGAAAAATTTTTTTGTGTAATTACTTGATTTACAAATAAATCGTCGTCACCTGATGCCAAGTCTTCGTGTTTAGTGAAACCATTAACTTTTTTATATAGTCTTTTGTTGTATAACAAATTTCTCCCGACTCCCATATAAGGCTGCCCTATCAATGCAAAACTCAAATATTGGGTTGCTGTCCAAACCGTTTCAAAACGGATGAATTTATTGAGCAAACTGTTGTCACGTTTTGCATAAGGCGCATAACCAAGAACCATCTCCTTCCCTTCCCGAATACCACACATCATCCCTGAAATCCAATCTTTACTGACGGGGGTACAATCAGCGTCTGTCATCAACAGCCAGTCATGCGAAGCGTTGTCAATCCCTTTGGCTAAAGCACTTTTTTTTCCGAGCTGTTTTTTTTCTAAAATAGAAATAATTCTAAGGTGAGGATATTGTTTTGCAAGCCCGTTTAAGACCTCTGAACTCTCATCCGTAGAGGCATCGTTGACGACGACGACTTCAAAATTGGGATAGTCTTGTTGGAGTATCTTCGGCAGGTTTTTTCGCAGGTTCGCCACTTCATTTCGGGCGCAAATAATGACAGAAACAGCCTGTTGAGACATTGGATAATTATCTGTCTCCGCCAGCCCTAAATGTTTTTTTTGATTAAAAAATGCCAATCGTGAAAAAACAAAAAGCCAAAAAATTAGTTGAACAACAGTCGCTCCGTAAAACGCAAACTTAAAAAAAGGGATAAATATTTCCATAAAACTAATGCCTATTTCGTGATTTATTTGGGTAAAAGTAGGCGATTCTTTTGAAGAACTGAGTGAAACCAACTACTTTTACATGGTTCGATTTTAGACGCACCTTTTTTAAACATCAATCAAAAGTACATGAAGTTTTTTTTGCAATTAAAACATTGGCAACTTTTCGTTTTGCTCATTGGCATACCGATAACCTTAGAGTTTTTTACAGTCGGCTTTATCTTTACTGCCGACGACATTTCAAGCGGTTTGGAACGTTTTCTACACATTTTCCCCATTTTGATGATCATATATATATGTGTCCTTTTTGGGTGGCTTTGGTCAGTCGGTGTGTTTTTATCAAAAAAACTGCCCATTGATGCGCCCATGCCGAGTGGTCTATTCAAAGGAGCGATTATCATTCCGACTCTTTATATTCTATTTATATGCTGGTTTGTCGCCAAACTGATGTGGGGCGATGAAATGTCCGAGTTGTTCCTTGAAGAAAATCTGACAGTCATATTAGCCGCTCATTTTATGTCTATGGCGTGCATTTTTTTTATTTTTTATTACAACGCCAAGGCTTTAAAATCGGTTGAACTGCAACGTCCTGCACTTTTAGGAGACTATGTCGGTGAATTCTTTTTGTTTTGGTTTTTTCCCGTGGGTTTGTGGTTTTTGCAACCACGTATAAATAAGCTATTGGAAGAGAGCGGTACTGAGGGGGGTGATTTTGTTTGATAAATTGCTAATTTTGCGGATTAAATAGAGTCATCTGTTGGAAAGCAATCAGCTCTTTTGAAACAAGCATTTAAAAAATAATTT
>JAYVFS010000192.1:0-33940 GCA_043772905.1 Saprospiraceae bacterium
TCACCCGGTGAGCCGCAGCAAAAAGAAAGCGCTGCTGACGCACATCATTAACGAGCACAACTGGAGCCAGGTACTGGTCTTCACGCGCACCAAGTTCGGTGCCAACAACGTCGCCGAACACCTGACGAAGAACGGCATCGAGGCGCTGGCGCTGCACGGCAACAAAAGCCAGACCGCTCGTACCGAGGCGCTGCAGGGCTTCAAGAACGGAGACATCCGCGCGCTGGTCGCAACAGATATTGCCGCGCGCGGCATCGACATCGACGAGCTGCCGCACGTTGTGAACTACGAAATCCCCAACGTCAGTGAAGACTACGTGCACCGCATCGGCCGCACCGGCCGGGCCGGTAACAGCGGCGAGGCGGTCAGCCTGGTCTGCCTGGACGAAGAAGGCTTCATGCAGGACATCGAGCGCTTCACCAAACAGAACATCGAAGTGGTGGTCGTGGCCGGTTTTGAAGCCGAGCCCGGCGAAAAAGCCGAGCCGCTGGCCATGGGCCGCCAGACCATCTGGGGCGGACTGGGCAAGCCGCCCGGCCGCGACGTGATGCAGGCGGCCGCCAAGGCCGCACGCTCTGAAATGATGACCCGCATCCAGACCAACAAGGGCGCGCAACCGGTCCGTGGTGGCAATGCAGCAGGCCGAGGACGCCCACCAGCAGGCGGCGGCGCAGGCCGTGGCAATTCCAGCGGCGGCAACTTTGCCGGCAATGGCAATGGCAATGGCAATGGCAATGGCGGCGGCAACGGAAATGGCAACGGCGGCGGCAGTTACGGCAACGGCAATGGCGGCGGCTTTGGCAACAGCGACCGGCGCGGACCCGCCCAGCCGCGCCAAAACGCCGGCTTTTCGCATGGTGGCCCTGCTCCCCGCCACCAGCGCAGTGCGCCTGCACCGCGCCAGCCTGGCAGCGAGCAGCGCAACGATTTTGACAACCAGCAGCCTGCTAGCCATGCAACGTCCGGCTTTCCATCGTCTGGCCAGCCCACTGGCGGCAACCGGGGCAACTTCCGGGGCGGTAACCGCACTGGCGGTGGCGGTGGCGGTGGCGGTGGCGGTGGCGGTGGCGCTTCTTTATCAAGAGGTGGTGGTTCAGCGAGAACAACCTCCCTATTGTCCAATTTTTCTTCTACTATCATCATTGCACTCAGCCTAGCAGAAATAACTGGCCATGCAATCATGAGAAGAAAAATCAACAAACCACCAATAGCACCACGTACAATGTGCTTACCATACAGCTGCCGCAAAAGAAAACCTCCGTATTGCTTGTTGCGCCCCATGAAAACGATTTCATCGAGACTCATCTTGAGGATGTCTTTATTGCTATCCATGTACGACGTGTTTTAAATTTTTTTTTTAATAAAATTACCTGATTAAATTCATCTGTTCCATGATGACTGTATCAATCTTGTCACGGTCAACGAGTGCATATTGTCTTACACCCGTTATCCGCATTTCGTCAATGATGTCCACAAAGTTCTTATAAGTCGCTTTTGGCATGCCTTTAATAAGAACAACAAGTGTGTCTTTAGTACCATATGCTTGAAGTACATCGTTCTGACGACTTTTGATAACAGCTCGAACTCCATTTACTGAAAAATCGGAAGAGTCCACTTGAAGTGGTTGACCACTTGCAATATCTTCTGCCGCAACTTGATAGAAATAAACTTTATCTCTTTCGCCAAGCAGAATACTCAATACGCGATTTTTATTCACTTTTGGAGCATCATCATCCTTCGGATCCTCTTTAGCTGGTTTTATGATTTCCATTGTTTTCGGCTTGCTGAATGTTGTTGCCAACATAAAGAAAGTAATAAGAAGGAAACCCAAATCCACCATAGGTGTCATATCCACAAATGGAGCACCTTTCTTCCCGGTTTGTATTGAAGCCATTTGAAGAATGGGTTTTTAAATTGTTAAAAAATTACTCTGCTGGAGCTGAACCACCTCCTTTAGCAGATGTGATAAGGTTGAAACGATTCGAATTTGTTTTTCGCAACGTCTCAATAACATCATCAATTCGGCCATATTGAGCCCCTTTGTCAGCTTTAATGGCAATACGCAATTCTGGATTGATGGTACGTGCCATGATGATTAATTCACCCAGCTGATTTTTAGCCGTATCAGAACCAACTTGACCTGCCATTAATTTAGCATCTGGATTACAAATCAAACCAGGTTGCTTAAATTTAGACAATTCATCAGGTGCCATTTTCAAAAGCTGTGGCAATTGTTCCAGTGGTACACCAAATTGGTCAAGAAGTTTGAAACGTTTTTGCATCTCACCATCAACCGTAAAATTGTACTTTGCTGCCAATTCGTCCAACAACGTCATTCGCGTAAGTTGGTCATCAATCCCAAAAAAGATTCTATCATCTTTTGAGTCGCCAACTTTGCCGACTGTTATCATGAGGATATTATTTTCAGGCAACGGAATTTGAGCCGTTGACGCTGGAATATCCACTTGAACCGCTTCGTTAGGCCGAAACTTAGTCGTCAAGATAAAAAAGGTCAGAAGTAGAAATGCTACGTCGCACATGGCGGTCATATCATTTTGAATACTCTGCCTTTTCATTTTCACCTTAGGCATATCGTTCCTTTTTATTTGTTAATAAATCAATTTTCTTTCGTGTGATTAGTTGAAAGACAACTAACCCATTCTCAATTACTTATTGTGAGAAACGAAAGATTGAGTCATTGAGAACGCAGCCTCATCAATACGATAGCTCAAACCATCAATCTTCGTCGTGAAGAAGTTGTACAAGATGATTGCTAATGCCGATGTACCGATACCGAGTGCCGTGTTAATCAAGGCTTCAGAGATACCCGTCGAAAGGGCAACCGCATCGGGTGCACCTGAACTGGCGAGTGCGTTGAACGCCTTAATCATACCGATAACCGTACCCAAAAGAGCGACCAAAGTACCGATAGAACCAATCGTCGAAAGAATCGGCATGTTACGCTCCAAAATGGGCATTTCAAGCGCAGTTGTTTCTTCGATTTCTTGTTGGATGGAAGCCACTTTTTGGTCGCGATCCATTCCATCAGTACTTGACATTTCTTTGTACTTCACTAAACCGCTGCGTACAACATTCGCAACTGAACCACGTTGCTTGTCACATTCTGCAATGGCGCTATCAACATTATTGCCTTCAAGGGCAGCTTTTACACGCTTCAAAAAGTCAGTTAATGAACCTTTTCCTTCTGCTGCACGTAATGTCAAATAGCGTTCAATTGAGAAAATAACAACGCACAAAAATAAAGTCATCAATAAAGGAACGATAACACCGCCTTTATAAATGATACCAAGAATGTTGCCATCAAGAGGATGCCCACGAACTGGGTCGCCACCTTCAAAGTTAGAAGCTGCTCCAAATACAGTAGAGAACAATACTTCTGCAACAATTAATGAACCGATAATGATTCCAGGCGCGAACCATGCGCTGCTTGATGCTCCGCCTTTAGCGGCTGAGTCTTGTTTTTTAGCCGTAGCTGTTGGTTTACTCATAATTCAACGAGTTTGAGTTTTGATTTAACAATAAATTTTTAATGATTGTGTTGAAAACTTTCTTGACTTTGTGAACCAAATCAGATAACCCTTTTACACTTAATACGGTGCAATAATACTATTAAAAACTGATTTCACAACATAATCAATAAAAAAATTTTGCCAAAGCAACTTTTTTTAAATTAAAAATTTGGACGCGCTCAACTTCTTAACTTTTGTTGAATTAACCAAATCTTTCGGCAATATAATTTCAAAGAACGCATACGAATTTATCTGATTCGACTAAATTATCCTGTTATCTCTTCTTTTTTGCTCTCTTTTATATAGATGCAAGGCAAATTACTTTTGGTGTGTCGTTTTTATTTTTTTTATTTTTTTTTAACTTAAACCAAAAATCGACAATTCTATCTCTTCATGTGTGGTTTGAATATTCGCCTTTTTCACACAGAAATTAGCGGGTAAGTACGATATAATCTTTTATCAAAACTTTAAAAAAGTCAACCATTGCGGAAGGTGATTTTAGTTCCAACGGCACCACCAAAACAGTCTGTAAATGTTGAAATAAAACTTTTACAGATTCCTCATGTGAAGCATTTCGATATTGTTGATACCTTAAAATGACCGATTTAATAAACAACATATCCTCTTCCGATAGCTGCCGAACTTGCGGATACTGTGGGGTGTAATTCTCCAGCGTTTGGATATTCAATATATCACTCAAATCAAATCGCCGAGTCGAGCCAATCTTTATGACCGTCGTTCTTGCTGCCATGTCGCCGAGCCGTTGCCTTCTGTCTGTCGTGCTAATTAACAAAGCACCCAAAGCACCCAAGGTAAAAAGATAATCCATTACCAAAAGTAAGGCACGCAACAATAAATCGCTGAGACTCACTCGATTGCCGTCTATACGAACCACACTTATTTTTTGGCTTCGTTTTCCAATCGTTTGACCATCTAAAAAGGCTTCACAACTTAGGCTATACAAAACCGTAAACCACAACGGAAACGACATAACCATTTGCTGCATAAATTGAGAATTAAAACCCATGGCTGCTATAAAAACAAAAAACATCCCTATCCACAAAAAAACCATGATAATTTGGTCAATCAACAAAGCAAAAAACCGCTCGCGCAAACTTGCCAATTCATATTCAATCGTGACATTTTGTGTCGTTGTTATTTCAATGTGTTGCATAACTTTCTAATTTTGTGTAAAAATATTTCCAAAAAGTCTATTTTTAACCCCCTCAGTATTTTTTAATTTGAAATGATGAAAGAAACTCAATTTATTGACCAAAATCGGCAAAAATGGGCAGATTTTGAGGACGCACTTGCCGACGACCATAAAAATCCCGACAAGCTACACGATATATATATACAAGTGACCGACGACCTCAGTCATGCTCGGACTTTCTACCCCACCCGTTCGGTTCGCGCTTATCTAAATGGGCTTGCACAAGCCGTTTTTGGGGTCATTTATAAACAGAAAAAATCACCCCTCAGTAAGTTGCGTCTTTTTTTCACCGATGAACTGCCTCAAGTTGTTCATGAGTCTCGTTGGTCGTTTTTTTGGGCAACGGCGTTTTTTATCCTTGCTTTTATCATCGGTTATGTGTCAAGTATGATGGACGAGTCGTTTTTAAAAATTATTCTGGGCGAACAGTATATCAGCATGACGGTAGAAAACATCAAAAAAGGTGACCCCTTAGCCGTCTATAAATCGAGTGGACGTTTCGATATGACTTTTGGCATCATGGTTAATAATATACGTGTCACCATGATATATTTCCTTTTGGGCATCTTTGCGGGCATTGGTTCGGTGGCTATGATGATGTACAACGGCATCATGGTCGGGGCATTTTTGCAGTTTTTCAGCCGCTACAATCTTCTGGGTGAAGCGAATTTAACGATTTGGATGCACGGAACTTTTGAAATTTCAGCCATCATCATCGGTACAGCCGCAGGTATCACGATGGGGCGTGGGTTGCTATTTCCAAACACTTATACTCGTTTACAGGCTTTCCAAATGACTGCTCGTCGAGGTGTCAAAATAATGGTCGGTGTTGTCAGTTTACTCATCGTTGCAGCAATTATTGAAGGTAATTTGACACGTCATACAGAAGCTGGCGACTTGTTTCGAGGTCTTTTTATTGCAGTTTGTTTGATTATTGTCATTGGTTACTTTGGTTGGCTGCCGTTTTACAAGGCTAAAAAAGGGTTTAAAAAACCATTGTCAGAAGCCAAAATACCGCCCGACAATTTTTATCAAATAGATTATCAGAAAATAAAATCAGGCGGTGAGATTTTTGGCGATACCTTTCATTTTTTCAGTCGGAACCTCTCAACTTATCTGAAAACGTCCACCATCGTCGCTACTGTTTTTTGCACAGCCACCTATTTTTTATCCAAAGAAAAAATGAGTGAAACGTTTAAATTGAAAACCGATATTTTCAATCAAACAAGTGTTATTGCTCAATTTTTTATCAACGAAAATATTCCTTTATTGCCTTTTTTGAACGGAATCGTACTGGCAACCTTAGCATTTATCATTTTCAAATTCATACTGAGGGGTGAAAACGTGCATATTTATACGCGAAAAGAGCAAATAAACAGTTTCATAGAGATTTTAGCTATTTTTGAAATTTGGTCACTCATGGCTTCTCAAAATGAAGGGGCATTTGCATTTTCAATCCTTTTACTGATGCCATTTTTCGGATTATGGGCATTTATGATGTTTCGTTTTGGCTTTAGGTTTAAATTCGTCCGCGCTTTGCAACATACTTGGTGGCTCATCAATGCACACTTGGGCTTAGTCATTGGGGCATATTTGACATTGTTACTCGTCAGTTGGCTCATATTTTCATTGACAAATTCCTCTCTTTTGTATTTTTATTTATGGATATTTGGTTGGAATATGTCTTTTTTGGCAGAAGCTCGCCTTGATGAAATTGTTGTAGTTCTGATGACTTTTGTGAGTACATTTTCATTGTTTACTATCTTTTCACTTATATTTACTTCTATTGGCTTTCTTTTTTATTCTCTTTTAGAAATTAACGAAGCCAATAGTCTGCTCGAACGCATTAAACAAATTGGTAACGCTCGGAAAATACGGGGTATGGCACGTGAATGACAAATCAATAAAATCCGTTTAAATAAGTAATGAAACAACTCTTTTTTATATTGTTTATGGCTTCTACCCTGCTTTATACTGAGGGGGGGTATGCACAAGGTCTTTTTGAAAAAAAAGACATTCAGCCGACTGCATCAGATTCATTCGTTTATGACGAAACGGATACGCTTGAAAATGTCCTAAATTTACCAAAAGAACGCAGCGAAAGCCCTTATGCCACAGCGCAACAAGCGTATTTGTCACAACCTTTGGAATCAAAAAGTATTGACAAAAACCGTTGGGAACAAGCCAAGTCAGGCATAAATTACAGCAATGACAAAGTTGAAAAACAACAAAAACAAACGAATTCAAGCAGTTTCAACCCTATGTGGGGCGTACTTTTTGAATTTTTAAAATGGTTTTTCATCATTGGTGCGATTACTCTTTTGGCATATCTCATCACCCGTTTTGTAGGCGAAGGCAATATTTTGGGGACAAAAAAACGACGCATCGCAGACCCCTCAGTAGAAATTGACCTTGAACACATTGAAGAAAATTTAGAAATAGCTGAACTCGACCCGCTTATCAATCAAGCGATTGCCGATAAAAACTATACGTTGGCAATACGTCTGTACTACCTCGCTATTCTGAAAGAACTGCATGCAAAAGGTGATATTGCTTGGAAAAAAGATAAAACCAACCGCATTTACGTCCGTGAAATGCGCGAACATCGTTTTTCAGAACCTTTCCGCTCCACAACGACCGTCTTTGAAAGGGTTTGGTATGGTAGTCAAACCATTGATGAAAATAGATTTACTTTGATTCAACCAGATTTTCAAAATCTTTTAAAAAGTCTAAGATAAATAAGAAATATGCATGAAAAAAACGACTATATACTGAGGGGGGCAAGAGTGTACAAAATCTTTGTTTACAAAATCTTAAAGTCTTAAAAAAATATTTTCTATATTTGAAACTAAATCGAAAAACAATTTTTAATCTAAAAAATCCACTAATAATATGGGAATTGGCAAAAAACCTGGTCAACCAGAAGGTGAAGATAAAAATGTAAGGGCTATCGGTATTGACCCCGATGACCCACTCATGCAAGCAAGTCCGGCAGTATTATCAAGCGCTGTAGCATCCGCAAATTCAGAAATGGATAAATGGCACGATGAAAAAGCTTGGAAACAACCTAAATGGCTCAAACAAACGGCGTCTGAAAAATCGAAAAACTTGGGCTACCAAGGGTATTACCTCAACAGCCTAAGGGCGCGATACTTGCGTTTGGAAGGCGATTTCAGAACGGCATATAGCAATTTTTACAACACACCTTATATGGATTTGGTGACAGCAAGACGCATAATAAGTTTTCTACAAACTTCTCGTGAAGCACTTGAAGACGACGATTGTGATGTCAATGATGTCATCACGATGCTCGATATGACAGACCAATATATGGTGTGGATTTATCCACCGCACTATGCCAAAGCACAAGCGTTTGGGTTGGCAGCCGATTTGAAAGGTCAAAACAACCCTTGGGGTGAATTTTTGGAACGCGAAGCCAGTCGTGAAGGACAAACACTTGGAGGAATGAGGGCGGCACTTGACAAGACTAAAGAAGCCCTCAATGAAGCCAAACAAATGTCTATTATTTCAACAGGTTTACAAATAGAACGGTTGAATACAGCCAGTAAATGGTCATGGTATGTCTTGATTGCTTCATTGGTTTTCTTACCATTGGTCGTCAAAACAGATTCAACCGTTTGGAACGACACCTTGTTGAATAAATTCCTGCCTGAATTGCGTCCTTGGTTTGCCATTATTTGTGCTGCAGTTTTTGGCGCAGGAGGTGCGTTTTTAAGCAGTTTAATGGCTGTTCAAAGAACACGTACCGCTTTGACGGACTATCAAGAAAATATGAAAAACAATCAATTGAAACTGAATATTGGCGCTTTGGCAGCCATCATCGTGTTTGTATTTTTAAGTTGGGATATTATTCCAGGTGTAAAAATGCAAAATGCAGGTTCTCTTGTTTTCTTGGCTTTTATTGCCGGTTTTTCAGAGCGTTTTTTCCTTAACTTATTGAATATCAATAATGACGAAATAGCACCACGCCCTGCACCCGCACCTATTGCTACACCACCGGCTACATCTGTGCCTTCACCGGTTATCCGAGATTCGATTCCTACTGATGACGAAATGATGCAAGATGTGCCTAACGATGTCATACCACAATCTACGATACCAACGGCAATGGATAGAGGCATGTATCCGAAGAATACGGATGTGAATACGATGCCGATTAATTAAAAATCAGTGATCTAAATTTTTAAGCAAAAAAAGGGACAGTCAGACGACTGTCCCTTTTACGCTAATAAACCTTTATATTCTTAATAAATATAATTCCTTAATTTAGTTGCGCATCACCAATTTTCCTGTGGCGACGCGGCGACCTTCATTTTCAATTTTGAATACATAGATGCCCGTTGGCAAATTGTTTCTTTCAAAATTGAATTGGTTACCTTCAAATTTTTCACTCCGCACTTGTCTGCCCATCATATCAAAAAGTGAAAAATGACTTGTTTTACTGAGGGGGTCTCCTTCTATCTCAAATGTCGCTGTTTCTGAAAACGGATTCGGAAATATTTTGACTTTCATATTATAAAAAGTAACCTTATCTACCGTTGCTGTTATAATAAAATCTTGACCAATCGTGTGAAATGTTTGATTTGTTGTTGTGAAACCGCCATAATTATAGCTAACCGCACCTCGATTCAAAATCCTTGTCCTTTTGGGCAATTTTGGATAGAGGTTGACTCTGAACTTTACAAAGCCAAAAGACTTGATACTATCTACGTTATTTGGCAATAAATTGATGTCAGAAAATGTAAATTTTATTAAATTTTTTCCAAACATCGAAAAACTATATGGGTGACTGCTCGCACCTAATTCAATACTATTGGGGTCTATAAAATCAGACAAAGTATCACGTACTTGAACTGAAAAAGCTGTATCAGAAGACAAATTGCGGAAACGAATTTCATACTCAATACCATCATTGGCATTTATAAAGTGTTGATTACTATAACCTTGTGGAAACGCCTCTACTTCTCCTGCAACAAAATCACCCCTCAGTATTTGACACTCTTTGTCCACAAATTTGTCCGAATCGCCTTCTGCAAATTGATTCACTTTATTGACGCTGTAATTCGTTTGCCCATTTGTGCGACAACCTTCAACAGCCGTTGTCAATTGTGAAAGACTTGGATTGTTGACCTCTTGCGGCAAATTCATACGGTACGTGCTGCCGTTTTTTGGATATTTGAACGTCTTAGTTGTGTTCGGAGGCAAAATGTCAACCGCAGGACGAACGGAAAATAAGACTTGATCTTCTATAATAACACCTACTTTACCAGTTGTATTAGTTGTAGTTCCTACATTAGTCACTCGAAAAACCACTGAATCCGTCTCACAAGCACCCGTCAATGTCAAATTTACACCAGACCAGTTTACAGTTGGTACACAAGCCGAATCTGGAAAAATGTGTGCTTCAACGCATAAAGTCTGCCCATCAAGTAATGAATCACCGCAAGCAGGTGCGATTTGTAAATCAAAACCACCTGTTCTGCCTGTTTGAATATCGCCAATATTGAACCGATAAGTCCGTCCCGTCCTTGAAAAAACAGGTAAAGTAGCATTTTGAAAATTGAGTAAAGAATCAAGTTGAACCGTTACATAAGCATTTTGAGCTAATCCCGCACCATTATTCGCATAACGAACCCGATAAGTTGAAGGCGAACAACGGCGCAAAAAACCTGTCGTAATACTCACTTCAAGTTGCGGACAAGTCCGCATAGGTTGCAAAGCCAATGTTCTCGGCGTTCTACCATATTGGTCATCCGTTGAAAAACTAACAACCTCATTCGGTACACTCCAAGAGTTCGAATAACCCTGTAAACGCAAATCAAAACTACCAGAATCAACAGTGATGACATAAGCCCCTGTCGAATCAAGCGGTGTTGAACGAAAAACTCTACTCGGCAATTCACGACTGACAGCTTCTACTATTACCTTTTGAAAACCTAACTCATTGCCATCCAATTGATTGTTAAAGTTACGGTCAATAAAAACACGTCCTTTAATTTCATTCGTGACAACAGAACCATTGGCATTGATTTTCATCAAAAGGGCTTGTCTGCCCGCACCAAATTCTTCATCTTCAGCCAATAAGTAACTGCCATCTTCATTTTGAACCAATCTATTCGGTAAACGAAAAATTGAGTTGACCGTAAAAGATATATCAAAAACACGGTTAATCGTCTCAACGCCTGTATTAGACATTTTGATAAATAAAGTACGCTGTACATTCAACGAATCAAAACTCGCTACAATAGCAAATCCACCGTCCTTTGTCGGTGTAAATGTATTTGGTAGCGTATAAAACCAACGTGGATGCGCCCATTCTACCGTACCATTTGTATCAATTTGAGCAAAATAATTGCCTAAAATAGCCAATTTGCCATTTGGCAAAACCGCCAATTCATCAACTCGATTGAACCGCAAATCGCCATTCGTGCCAAAATGTTTTACAAGAATCGAGCGTGCATTGTTCCCATTTGCATCGAGTTGAAGGATTCGAGCAGTATCTCTGCCCAAATCCCCTCTCGAAGCTAAAAAAATTGATGACCGGTTTTGGGACTCCACAATTTGCGTGGCGTTACGATTGGTTAATGGGATGGTTTTGTAAAAGAGTAAACCACCTTTGTTGTCGGTTTTTAGGATGGCCGCACTATCGCCAACTAAAGTTTTTTTGGTAATGGATAAAACTAAACTGCCGTCTTGAAGACGTGTTATACCTCCTACTCGTTCATCGTTGACATCCCCAAAAGAATGTCTCGAAAGAACTTTACAAGTCGGTGTAACGTGTACTAAACGTATATTTTCAATATTATTAGCCGAAGAAGTTGTAGCCAATGACACCCAAAATGTGCCATCAATTGCTGCCGTCATTTTCACATTGCCTTCAATTGTTTGTCCAAAATCAACCTTTTGAGTCGCTAAAATGCGCCCTTCGGCATCCGTTTTGACCAAATAAAGACGAGAACTATTGTCAGAACCACCACAAAAAAAGTATCCACCATCAGCCGTCCGTTCCATCGCTTGCGCCGAAGTATTGTCCGTTCCATTACCATATCTTTGCAACCAACCTTGTGCTGCAAGACTGGTGTTGATAATAGTCAACAAAACCGAAGTCAATATGTATAGGACGATATGTTTCATGTACTTTTTATCATTTCTTGTTTTGATAATACAAAAGTGAGCATTCATTTCTGAATCTACAATTACAGTTTTAAGCATTTCCCGATATTTTATTTAATTAAATTGATGATTATCAATAAATTATACTTAATTTTCCCGATATTTTTAGCACCAAATACTCTATACTGAGGGGGTATTTTTAAAAATAAATTTATTACAACAATAAAAATGTACAATTCAACCCTTATTCATCTATTTAAGAGCTTAGATCGCAACGACAGGCGGCAGTTACGCAAGTTTGTTCGCTCGCCTTATTTCAACAACCGTGAGGATGTGGTTGCTCTTTTTGACTATATTGACAAATACATTGACACAGGAGGTGCGCCAAAAATGGCTAAGGAAAAAGCTTTTGCTTATGTCTATAAAAAGCAAACGTTTGACGTGGACATGTTTTACTATCCCATGTCTTATTTAACTCAAATCATTCAAAAGTATTTAGCTATCAATGAGTTAGAAAATGACACCCCTCAATATCAATATTTTTTAAGCCAAGCATTAAGACATCGAAGTGTTGATAAAATTTATGAAAAAGCAGTTGTTGAAGCTAAAAAGTATATTGAAAACCAGCCTTTACGCAATGCTCAATATCATTTTCTAAATTATCGAGTACGTTTTTCAGAATTTGCTGCACTACATCGCCTAAAACGAACGGGTAATTTTGAATTGCAAGAAATGACAAATGACTTTCATTTTTATGCGATTACAGAAGTTTTACAATTAGCGTCTATTTTGTCTGCTCATCAAAGCATTGCTAAAAAAGTCTATCAACAACCTTTGCTCCCATCTGTATTGAGTGTGGCTGAACAACATCTTGATATACCAGCAGTTGCTGCTTTTTTTTATGCTTTTAAGGTACAAAGTGGAGAAGATACTGAGGGGGTGTATTTTCAGAAATTGAAAAATGAAATAACTGAAAATCAAAAACTATTTACAGAGACTGAGCTAAGAGACTTATTGACCGCAGCTCTAAACTTTGCTATTCGACGTCAAAATACAGGGGAACTTAGCTATACGAGAGAAGCGATTTTGCTATATCGTTGGGGCTTCGACAAACAGGTTTTTCTTGACAACGGCATTCTATCACCTTATGCTTACAATAACACTTTATTGTTAGCTTTAAAAATTGAAGATTTCGACTGGGCTGAAAAATTTCTCAACGATTTCAAGCCCTTTTTGCCAGAAAAAGAAAGGGATAATATCTATAAATACAATTTAGCCATTTTCCATTTTAGAAAAAAGGACTATGCAAAAGCCATGACCTTATTGCAGGAAGTGAATTTAAAAGAAACACTTTTCAACCTCGATGCACGCCGTTTATTGGCAAGAATTTACTATGATTTTAATGAAATGACGGCATTAGAATCACATATTGAAAGTTCAAAGGTTTATATACATCGCCAAAAAGAAATTGGTTATCACAAAGAAGCTTATGCTAATTTCTTTAGGTTTTTAGAAAAAATTTATAAATCTAATTTAGCAATTAATACAATTAAAGAAGATATTAGAACAGAAATAACGGAAACTAAATTACTTGTTGAAAAAGAATGGTTGTTATTGTTAACAAAATAAGATTTCTCTTAAATTCCAAATTATATTCTTAATAAAATTTAAGAAAAAATATTTTATTTTGAAAAGATAAAAACTAAAAATATTTTTTAAGAATAAAATTTGGTTTTTGTCATTCTGAACGAAGTGAAAGAAACTAAACAATATTAAAATACAGATTCTTTCACTTCGTTCAGAATGACAAAAAATACATTTAATTAACCCCAAAATCATCTAACATACCCGACAATAAATCGCCAAAAGAGAAAGAGGATTCAAGTATTTCTTTATTGACCACCTGAAACTCTGCTAAACCATGTAGAGCCAATTCCATGAATGAATAAAGTTCAGCTTTATCCACTTTCGACTCTTCGACAAGTCTTTTCAAACCTTGTACTTTATCAAGCGATTTGTGGAAATCCTCATCCGTACAATCATTCAACAATTCGGTGACATTGCCGCCACTGAACCAAGCGCGAATGATGCCAAATGGGTCTTTGTCGCCTTTGCGTTTCAAGTCTTCTGGATTGGAAAAATATTCCAAAAAGACGGAGCGAATCGCACTGCTGAACAATTGCATCGCTACATTATAAGGGCCTTCTTGTTCGCCCTCATAGACCAATTCGACTTTACCTGTGATGGCAGGAACGATGCCCCAAAAATCGGTGATGCGGGCGATTGCTTTTTCTTCACCGTTCAAAATCATTCGTCTTTCGGCAGCAGAATAAAGATTTTCAAGGGCAGTGATGGACAAACGAGCAGAAACGCCGCTTTTTGAGTCCACAAATTCCGATTCTCTTGCTTGAAACGAAATCGCTTCTAACAAATCGCGCAATACTGAGGGGATATGAATCGCTGATTTTTGCGATTCTGCAGGTTTCGATTCTTGCTCTGTTATGGCTCTTGCGACCTCCATATCTTCCGGATAATGGGTCAAAATTTGAGATTGAATACGGTCTTTCAAAGGTGTAATGATAGAACCACGGTTTGTATAATCCTCCGGATTGGCTGTAAAAACAAACTCTACGTCGAGTGGCAAACGCAATTTAAAACCTCGAATTTGAATATCGCCTTCTTGCAAAATATTGAACAAAGAGACTTGAATACGGGCTTGCAAGTCAGGTAACTCATTGATAACGAAGATACAACGATTAGAACGCGGCACAAGTCCGAAGTGAATAACACGCTCATCGCTGTAAGGCAATTTCAAATTTGCAGCCAAAATAGGGTCAACATCGCCAATCAAATCCGCCACACTTACGTCTGGAGTTGCCAATTTTTCAACATAACGGTCGTTGCGGTGTAGCCACGTAATCGGTGTCTCATCACCGAGTACTTTTATCAAGTTTTTGGCAAAAATACTGAGGGGGTGCATCGGGTCGTCGTTCAACTCACTACCTTCAACGACAGGTACATACGCATCGAGTAAATTGACCATTTGACGAGCCAAACGGGTTTTAGCTTGCCCACGCAAACCAAGTAATAGTATAGAATGACGACTCAAAATTGCTCTTTCTAAATCTGGAATAACGGTATTTTCGAAGCCAAGAATGCCTGGAAAAGTTTCCTCTTTATTTTTTAATTTTTTAATAAGATTTTCACGCAACTCTTGTTTGATACTTTTAGGCTGATAGCCCGAGGCTTTAAGTTCGCCTAATGTTCTGATGTTCAACATATTTGTTAAATGATGAATGGTGAATAATTAAATGGTGAATGATGAATGTTTAAAAACAGCACGAAGTTAGAAAAGTTTTCAAGTGGTTTTATCTTTTTTAAAACCATAAGGGCAGTGACGGCAACCATTTTGGCAACAGTGACCCCGTTCAAGTAAAAACTTTTCAGTAAAAACATATAGACCGTTTTCAATATAAAAATCACCCCCCTCAGTAATTTTCTGTTTTTGAAGTTGCTCTTTGACCTTTTCTGCCATTTTTTTTTTCACAAAATTATTATTATTTTTGTTTTAAGCATTCGTCTCATGTCCAAAATATCTAAACCTTAAATACTTGGACAAGAACGTCCTTTTAAAAAAAAAGAAATTATACGAATAATATTTTGGTTTATGAATAGATTTCAATATTTTGCACCGAAAATTATAACAAGCCAATTATTTCACCAAAACTAAAAACGCGCAAAGTATGAGTTCAGTTGCTACTATTTTACAACAAAAGCCCCGTGGTGTCAAGTCAATTACGCCAAATACAAGCGTTTTTGATGCGCTTCAAATTATGGCTTCAAAAAACATTGGGTCGGTAGTCGTTATGGAAAACGACGTTTATTTAGGTATTTTGACCGAACGGGATTATGCACGTAAAGTCATTCTTCAAAATAAACATTCCAGCGAAACAGTAGCGGGTGACATTATGTCAACGAATATACCGCATATAAAACCGAGCGACACCCACGAAAGTTGTATGGCGTTGATGGTTGAGCACAATGTGCGCTATCTGCCCGTCTTTGATAATGGGGTTTTGGTGGGTATAATTTCGCTCATTGACGTTATTCAAGCGACTGTTGAAAAGCAAAAAGCGACTATTGGAGAGCTACAAAACTTCATTTCAAGCAATTTTGGATAATTGGACACAGATTTCACAGATTACACGAATTATAAATTACAATTTGTGTAATTCGTGTCACTCCTTTACACTGACGAAAGTAGTCCATCAAAAAAACAGCAATTCATTCAAATTTTTAACTAACAAAGTATCTTTGCCCCTTTGGTGAAGATACTTTTTTGTTTTTTGACCATTGAATGATTAAAACAATAAAATTAACCCTACTTTTAATCGTTCAAACAATAACGAATACCCTTTCAGACAAACATTTTAAAATAATAAATTTAAAATTCATTTATAATGAGAAAATTACAAACACTTATTTTTTTGCTCATTTTGTCAACGATGTCGGCTTTTAGTCAGAAGATTGGTCTAGATGGTTATGTTTATGAAGAGCTAAATCGTGGTTTTTTGAACGAAGTTAAGGTGACGGTTTTAGATGTGACAGGTATCTATATCGGTGAAACTGTGAGTGATATGAGTGGGCATTTCGTTTTCGATGGCGTTGATGTGGGCAGGGAGTATGTTGTTCAATATGAAAAGAAAATTTTTGAAACAGCACGCGATACTTTCTCAACAGTTGGCAAAAAGGCAGGTGATAAGATTTTTTTGAAAAAGCAAATTGAGCGTCAACCTGGTTATTTGTTAGAAATAACACTGGCTGAAAAGCGATTAAGCCAAGATGTTAACGTTGATGCAGTCAATGGTTGCCGTATTGAAGTCTTTAATATTACCCAAAACAAAGTAGAATTAGCGATTGACTCGGCGACAAGCCCCGTTTTCTCAGTCACGCTACAACAAGGCAATCAATATACGGTACTTGTAAGGAAGCAAGGCTTTTTTGCAAAACGCATGGATGCGAATGTCAATATCAACGGTTGCTATTTATGCATGGATGGTTTTGGAACAGTTACGCCCGGTGTGACGGACAACTTGACATCAGCGAGAGACAATAAACTAGGCACTTTGCTGTCCAATATTGAGTTGGAGCGCATCGAAATGAATAAAAATATTGCGATTCAGAACATTTATTATCCTGTGGCTTCCGCCGATTTGACTTTTGAAGCTCGTAAAGAATTGGACAAAGTCATCAGTTTGATGAAAAACAACGGTTCTTTGGTGGTTGAATTGGGTTCGCACACCGATTCACGAGGTTCAGAGGTTTCTAATTTAAAACTCTCACAAGCACGTGCGCAGTCTGCTGTGGATTACATAACTGCTTCAGGCTGGGTTGATGGTTCGCGCATAAAAGCAAAAGGTTATGGCGAATCTAAACTGACAAATAAATGTGAAGATGGCACGCCTTGTAGAGAAGAAGAGCATATTAGAAATCGTCGGACAGAATTGAAAATCACAGGTTTTACAAAAGATGCCAATCAAGGCTTGAGTTTGGCAGAAATTGTTCATCAAGAACAAATAATGGCGTTTGCTTTGAGTGCTGAAAGCAACAAACAATACAATTCGTCTGGTAGTATTATCACCCAAAAAACCATTGCAGTAGAAGCAAATAATCAAGTAACCACCCCCACAGTAAAAAAGCCTTCAACACCTACCTCATCTGTAAAAAAGTCGATTAAGGACATAAAGGAACAACAAAAACCCTTTCCTACACAGGCTCAAATTAAGAATGAACCTTTAAGTAAAACATCGAAAGCAAAGCAAATGTCAAGCAAAACGGGTGATTTATATAAAGAAAACGTTAATATTAACCTAACGGCACTTGAAAATGCGTTTACGGGTTACAAAATAGAGTTATTTACGTCAAAACAAAAACTTAACGCCAATGACCCCGATTTGAAGATGATTGGTCTTGACGTTGTGTCCGATATTCAAGTTGACAAATTGAAAACTGGCGAATTGTCCTATATGGTTGGGTCGTTTTTGAATTGGGGCGAGGCGGAACGTTTTTTAGCAAAAGTCCAAAAGCGATATACCCAAGCGCAAATCGTTGATTATTTCAAAGGTAAACGCATTGGACAATAACATAATAGATTTCAGAAATTTTAAAAAATTCCGGAATCTATTATGTAAATAATTCCTTTTTTTGAAATAAAAATTTGATTATCAATATATTAAAAAATACTTTTGTAGTTGAATTTTAGAAACAACATCAACAACAATCAACTTACGACCCCACTTTTAGAGTTAAAAATTTCGTTTTATCACACTAAAATTGAGACGCTATGTTATTAAAATCCATCTTGCCTGCGGCGTTTCTCGTCGTTTGCTCCTCAGCTTTCGGTCAAACACTCATCGAAAAAGCTGATAAACAATACGAATTACACGCCTATCGTATGGCAGCACAGAGCTATGAAACAATTTTAGCTCAAAATCCAGCCCAAGCTGCAGTTTCCCTTCGCTTGGCGGATAGCTATTTGCATCTGAACAACCTGCCCAAAGCGGCAAATCAATATGCACAAGCCATCCGGAGTGGCCGCATACAAGCCGAAGACTACTTGTCTTATGGTCGTGTTTTGATGATGTTAGGTCAGTATGAAGCTGCCGAACAACAGTTTAATGTGTATCGCAATACTAACCCAACAGTTGCCACACAGTTCATCAAAGCCAGCCAATATGCGCGCAGCAACAGCGAAATTGCTTCTGAATACACCGTCGAGCCCCTCAGTAAAATTAGCACAACGGCAGCTAATTTCGGCGTGGCTATCTGGAAAGATCAACTCATTTGGTCATCAACACGCACGGATTTCAAGCGGGCACAAAACAATACTCAAAAAAACGACCTTATCAATGGCGAAGCCAATCAGCTTTTTATCGCACCCATTGAAGGCGTTTCAAGAAAACCTTTTTCTATTCGTTTTTTAAAATCGGATTTAAAAAACACTTACAACGAAAGCAATCCATCTTTTACTGCCGATGGCAAAATGGTCGCTTTTATGCGCAATAATATTGCTGACGACGAGCGCATCACTTCTAACGGTGGGCTTGAAATGAGCCTATTTTTAGCCGATGTTGATGCAGACGGTAACTGGCTCAATGCACGTCCTTTCCCTTACAATAATGGGTCAACGGGGTTTCCAGCATTTTCTCCTGATGGCAACACCATTTATTTTACATCAAACAGAAGTGGTGGATACGGTGGTTTTGACATTTATCAATCTGATAAAAGAGGCAACTTTTGGGGCGAACCTAAAAACTTAGGTGCAACTATCAACTCACAAGGCGATGAAATTACGCCTTTCTTTGATGGCACTTCCCTATTCTTTTCATCGGATTGGCATTTCGGCTTTGGTGGTTATGATATTTTCAAAGTTCAAGGCAATAATATTGTCAACTTAGGTACAGGAGTCAACTCATCTGGCGATGATTTCAACTTCATTTTTGATCCCTCAGTATCAACAGGCTTTTTTGTAACAAATCGCAAAGGCATCAAGGGTAAAACAGATATTTATAAGGTGACGACAAGTGGGGAAACCGCTAATATCGTCATTTTGGATGGTGGTGTGCCTTTGAAAGATGCTAAAGCCAGAGTTATTCAAGGCAATTCGACCAATTTGACACAAATGAAAGGTGGCAACTATTTAGCAAATTTATCCGACCATAAATCTTTAACGCTTGAAATCTCAAAAGCAGGTTTCAAACCGCAAACGGTTAAAATCGACCCGTCTTATTCAAGCACATCACGGGTTGTTGAAGTGGTTATGCAGAGAGATGTGCCAACTCAAATGTCAACAGTTCCAGAATATTCGGCTATGATAACCGACGGAGCAACAGGCGAGCCGCTTGAAGGTGTTGTGGTTAGATTGACCAATCAATCCAATAATACGCAATCAGAAACGACAACAGATGTTAAGGGAAAATTCAAATTCCCGATGTCAATGAACGCTTCTTATCTTTTGACATTTTCAAAAGAAGGATTTGTCATTGCTCAAAAATTTATCAAAGCCAATGAAGCCAAAACACGATATTTAGGCGAATTTGCTTTAAAACCCTCCGCTGTCAGTGACTATATAGCTTCTAATACCTCTATTTCACAAGCGAATATGCTAAAAATTGCAGAAAAGCCACAAGATGTGCCGAAGGATTACAGCGTAAAGGTTATGCCATCTTCAGTTCGAAATGAACAAGAAAATGAATCTCAAAAAGTTGAAAAAGCAAACGTACCTATTGTTTATTCTGTCCAAATTGCTGTATTAGGGCTTAAAAGTGTCGTCAGTTTGAGCAATTACGATGATTTGAGCAAAGAAGGCAATATATATACCGTGCCTGAAAACAATCTTAAAAAAATACGTTTAGGCATTTTCAATACAAGAGAAGAAGCCGTAGCTGCTTCAAAAAGAGCAACAACTTTAGGTTACAAAGGCGTATTCATTGTCACAGAAAAAAATGCAGAAGCCATCGCTGAAAATATGTTTGTACCAATTCCTAAACCAATACAGACTATCGCTTCGGCTGATAATGTAAAAGCAAAAGGGAGTGACCCTTCAAAAACAGTATTTGTTCCTGTGCCGCCTAAACCAAAAGAAGAAATCCCAACACCATATAGTGCTGTTGCACCTGCTAAAAAAGCAGTCGTTGTTGAAGATAAAACATTCAAAGTACGCATCGCAGCCATGAAAAAACCGGAATGGTTTGACGATTCAAAGGTTTCTAAATTGTGGAAAATTGACACCTACAAAGACGGTGATTTCACGATTTTCATCATGGACGGCTTCAAAACGCTTAAAGAAGCAAAAGTGATGAAGCAAAAAGTAAAAACAACGGGTTACAGCGATGCCAAAGTGATTCAAAGAGACGGTTCAGGTTATAAAGTTGTAGATTAACACTTTCTTCTTACCCGTTTCAAAAAAAAAGGTTTGCAGAACGGCAAAGTTTTGCAAACCTTTTTTTAATTTTGTAAAGAGACAAATTTTTACTTTCCTTTGCCCACTATGCGATATCTACTCAATAATTCAGCAAAAATATTCTTATTCCTCACCTTTTTACTACCCCTCAGTAGTTTTCGGGAAGAATCCATACGTCAATATCTGAATGTCAAATTGGAGCGCGCCATGTCCATAGATGAGTTATTGTCAAAATATTTACTCCACGAATACGATTGTAATGCTGAACAATTTTGCAAAATAAATAACCTATCGTCCAAAACAACCGCCCTCAGTAAAAACAAGATTTATAACCTTCCTATATGGATTTATGATTATAATGGGAAAAGCATCCGTACTTCTATCGGTAATTCAGATTTAGATTTGGCAAAAAAAATCCAATCGTATAATGTTGATTTACAGAAGAAAGGCATCAGAAAGCAATCCTATCAACAAAGCCGTTACTTATTTGTTCCCTATCATTTTTTCAATTGCCTTGACAGTCGGAAAAAAAGCAAAACGACCAGCGAGCCTTCTTTTGTAGAAGGTTCTGAAAAAGTAAGCGGCGTTGCCACACGTACCTACGCTATTTTTGGTAGAAAATATCAAGACGTGCCTCTGTTTGACAAAAAACTCAAAGGAAGAATTTTCTATGTGGAAGGCGGTCATGGTGGTCCAGACCCCGGAGCGATGACAAAAGTAAATGGTCGCTCACTTTGTGAAGACGAATATGCCTACGATGTGAGCTTACGTGTAGCAAGAGAACTCATTACGCATGGTGCAACTGTATATATCATCAATCGAGACAATAACGATGGTATTCGTGATGGCGATTTTTTGCTTTGCGATTCAGACGAACGGACTTATCCAGACCTTAAAGTTCCAGCTGCCCATAAACCGCGATTGACGCAACGCTCAGATGCCGTGAATGCCGTTTATGAAAAATATCGCAAACTCGGCATCAAAGACCAACGCCTCATCGTCATTCATGTGGATTCAAGAGGGAAATCGGAGCAAACCGATACTTTTTTATACTACCAAAACGGTAACGATGACAGTTATAAAATTGCTAAAAGAATGCAACAAACCCTCGAAAGCAAATACAAACGTTACCGTAATTACAAAGGTACCCTAACAACACGCGATTTACACATGCTGAGAGAGTGTAAACCGAACACCGTTTATGTCGAATTAGGCAACCTTCGTAATGAATTTGACCGTCAACGTATTATGATTAAAAACAATCGGCAAGCCATAGCGACTTGGTTGGCTGAAGGGTTTATGAAATAATATAGATAGAAGTTCTACTAAATTACTAAAAAACAGACTATATTTGTTCATAAAACAAAGATAATCATGGTTAAGATTTTAAAAGAATAATACAATTATATTATCAATGTCCCTAAAACTTCATCATTGAATAGTGTGTTTTTTTATGAATTGAAATTTCAACTTTTAGCTGAAAGCTGGAAGGAAGAAAGTCGTTTTTCTTCATTTTCAAGTAAATCCACCCAATTACCAAGCTATCAGTCTATTATTGAAATGGGTACAACTGCTCTGCCGTTTATATTTAAAGAAATGAAGCAAGAACCGAATCATTGGTTTGTTGCTTTAAAAAATATTGTTTGCGAAAATCCTGTTTCGCCCGAACATATTGAAAACATACAACTTATGACAAATGACTGGTTATTATGGGCGAAACAGAAAAATTATATTTGACACATCCTTTCTTTCCAAATTCCTTTGAATATTCACCCCTTCAGTAAAAAGTCTTTGGCATTTAACTAAGACCTTTTCTCAAAGTGGTACGTTAAATTTACCATTTCAAAACATTGATTTTCAATACTTTAACCTCAAAACCCACCCTTTCCAATAAAGTGGTATCCTACAACTACATCTATTTCCTTATTTTTGTGTTACCCATTTTCAAAGGGTATTTATTTTTAACTTAAACAACCAGACGTATGAAAAGAAGATTCTATGGCACCCTAGTTGCCCTCGCCGCTATTTTAGCTCAAACGACAGCACAAGTTTATTTCAGTCCCGTTTTTCCAACCGCCGATGAACCCGTAACCGTTACCTACAACCCACAAGAAGGCGACAGAGGTTTAGCCAATTGGACAGGCGATATTTACGCACATACAGGCGTGACAACAAGCGCAGGAGCATGGCAAAACGTCAATGCTACTTGGGGTGCACAACTACCCGCTCGCAAATTGACGCGTCAAGCAGATGGTACTTATAAATTCACATTGAGTCCTTCTATTCGTCAAGCCTATGGTGTTGCAGCAGGTGAACCGATTACAGCGGTGTCTTTTGTATTTCACAATGGCACAACGGTCAACACACAGTCTGGTAGAGCTACGGGGGGTTTGGATATTTTCTACAACGACATCATTCAACCGAATTCGCCTTTACGGACACGCATCATCACCCCCTCAGTATCGTCGCAATTTGTACAAAGAAACGCAACTATTGCTTTCAACGGTGCAGCGTCTCTACTTTCAACGTTGACGCTTACGGACAATGGCACTCAAATAGCCACAGCGTCTAATACGAAAGAACTTTTGACAAACATCACTGCGCCCAATGCAGATGGTTCACATCGAATGGTGTTCAAAGCTACGGCTAATGGCGTTTCGGATTCAGCCATTTTTTCTTATGTTGTCGTTCCAACTATTACCGTTGCTAATCCACCCGCAGGTATTGAGTTGGGTGCAAATGTCAATGCCGCAGGCGATTCTATCACTTTCCTGCTTCAAGCACCTCGTAAACAAAATGTTTTTGTCATTGGCAGCTTCAACGACTACCTGATTGACACTAAATATTTGATGAACAAATCAGTAGATGGCAACACTTGGTGGGTCAAAATCGGCGGTTTAACAAAAGGGCAAACCTATACTTATCAATACATTGTGGACGGCAGTTTACGAGTCGCCGACCCCCTCAGTATTTTGGTGCTTGACCCCAATAATGACAAAAATATTCCAGCCGAAACCTATCCAAATCCGTTGCCTTACCCAACAGAAAAGACAACAGGTTATGTATCCGTCATTACACCGGGCAAAGCGGCATATAATTGGCAAGTCCCTAATTTTCAACGTCCTGCAAAGGGCAATTTAGTGATATATGAATTGCTGACGCGTGATTTTGTTGCCAAACACAACTATCAAACACTCATTGACACCATTCAATATTTCAAAAATTTGGGTATCAATGCCATCGAGTTAATGCCTGTTACAGAATTCGACAACAACGAAAGTTGGGGCTACAATCCGACTTTTCACATGGCATTGGATAAATATTATGGCACGCCCGAAAAGTTCAAACAGTTTATTGACTTGTGTCACCAAAACGGCATAGCTGTTATTGTGGATGTTGTTTTCAACCATGTTTGGGGTGGTGGCACGCCTCTTTCTGCTTTATATTTTGAAAACGGCAAACCCTCAGCCGACAATCCGTGGCTCAACCCCGATGCCAAACATCCTTACAATGTCGGCTACGATATGAACCACGAAAGTGCTTTCACAAAGGCTTATGTTGACCGTTGTTTGGCTTTTTTATTAAAAGAATACAACCTCGACGGTTATCGTTTTGACTTGGTAAAAGGTTTTACTCAAAATGCAAATTGTGGCGGCAGCCAAAGTGACGAAGGCTGTATCAGTCGTTATGATGCCAGCCGTGTTGCCATTATGAAGCATTATCATTCTGTTGTTCAAGCGACGACACCTGGCGCCTATTCAATCATGGAATTTTTTGGTCAAAACCAAGAAGAAACAGAAATGGCACAAGCGGGTATGATGGTTTGGGCTAATTATAACGATAGATATGCCCAACATTCGATTGGCAACACTACTTTCACGCTGTCTTTTGTCTCTGCAAAAAATAGAGGTTGGACAACACAAATGATGCACGATGCGCACATTGCCTATATGGAAAGTCACGACGAGGAACGCTTAATGGTGCGCAACGCCAACGAAGGTTTGTCTTTGGGCAACTATAATGTTAAAACCTTAAAAACCGCTTTACGTCGTCAAGAATTGGTTTCAGCCTTCTTTTACCCCATTCCAGGACCTAAAATGTTGTGGCAGTTTGGCGAAATGGGTTACGATATTTCCATCAATCAAAACGGAAGAGTAGGCAATAAACCCATTCTTTGGAACTACTTTACAGAAGCAGACCGTCGCCGCCTTTACAATGTTAATGCCAATTTGATTTATTTGAGAACTACCCAACCCGCTTTCAAAAACATCAATTACGATGAAAATGGGTTGAATCCTGGACGCACCCGCAGTTTCCAATTGGTCAATGATCCTTCTATGAAAGTCGTTGTGCTTGGTAACTTTCATCTGGCAGCCGAAACAGCCTATCCTAACTTCCCCACAACGGGCAAATGGTACGATTATATGACAGGTGACAGCATCAATGTCATCAATACGCAAGCCACAATGACGATGTTACCGGGCGAATATCACATCTATACATCGGTCAAACAACCCCGTCCACCGATGGGTTATATCACTGGAACCGTTGGTACACAAGAGTTTACAGATTTGGTTAATCAATACAGCGTTTATCCGAACCCCTCAGTATCAGGCAAAATTTTCGTCGGTTACAGCCTCCGTAAACCGAGCGCAGTGATGTGGGAAGTCTATAATTTGGCAGGACAAAAAATGATAAGTTCAGTATTACAACAACGTACTGCGGGCAGTTATCAAGATGAAATCAATACCGATTTGCCAAATGGTATGTATATGGTGCGCCTATCAGTTGATGGTGTCACCGCAACAGAAAAGTTAACTGTTCAGAAATAAAAGTTGAATAATAAATTCTGATTAGAAAAGCGACCCCTCAGTATGGGTCGCTTTTTTTGTTTAATTTTATGGTATATTTGTCACAATTATCTATCAACAATAAACGGATATGATAATGAATAAGCGCACTTATTAAGCATTTCTAAACAATCAAAAACCAAACGTTATGTCAACAACAGAAAGTAGTATTGAAACACTCATTAGCGAAGCCCGCTTAATGGATGCTCAAAAACGTTTTAATGAATTCTTAGCGTTTTGTAATGACAAAAAAGAGGATTTGCTTCAAACCCAAGCAAGAACGGCTTTCTTACAACAAGAATACAACGCTGGCACATTGACTCGCGATGGCGACATAGAACGCAACAGAATCACCTTGAGTTTTATTTCTGAAATCGCAGATTTTAGAAGTAAACTATCCAATTATTTCGGTGTTGGCGACAGCAAAGCCTTTTTTGAAAAGATTAAAAGCAGAGATGACATCATCTTGAAAGCCTTAGAACCGCGCGTAACGGATAGGCAATACTTGATTCAGACCCAAATTAAAGATGGGAATTCCTCTATTGTCTTTAAATTGAAAAAATCGCATACAGGTCAGGAAGCCATCGCTTTAGTTCTTAAAAACCCCGAATTATCAGCCAATACAAAGGATGAGTATATTAAAATTGCTGAATTAAGACACCGCAATGTTGTTAAACTCCTTGATTATGAACTCAATAGTTTTCCTTTTTTTGTGATAACAGAATTTGTACATGGTGAAAACTTAGCCAAAGCCATAAAACGAACAGGTCCGCGTCCCATCGCTCAAGTGGTGGATTGGTTGTATCAATTAGCCGATGCACTGGATTATATGCGACACAAAGGCATATTGCACACAAACGTGCGTCCATCAAAAGTATTTATTGATGAAGAATTAAATGCGATGATTTCTCCTTTCGATTTTAACAATTCTAATAAAGGCGAAAGGACGTTTTCTCGTTACCAAGACGTATGTTATTATGGTAGTCCCGAACTATTGCAATCGGATGGTGAACCTTTCTCGCTCAATGCCATGTGCGTTTCGGATCAATACTCTTTGGGTTTGGTTGCTTATAAAGTATTAACTGGCAATGAGTTATTTGTAGGTACTTCAGTCGTTGATATTATTAAAAACAGACAACGATTCAGCTCTGACAAGCAATATCGAGCGGCGAAGTTGTCGGTCTTTCCTTCAGGTGCTCTGGGTCAAATTCTCAGAAAATTGCTCAATGAAGATGCGTCAAAACGGTTTACCAATTTACATGAAGTTGTTGTGGCTTTACATTCTTATACCCATCGAACAAAGAAAACAGATGTCACCAGCAGTGTTCGAGATAGTTATCGGCGTTGTTTGGCAAAAAACCGCATGTTGATCAGTGATTTCTATGCTTTGTTATTTGAAAAACTACCAGATATAAAAGCGGATTTTCAAAATCCCAAAAGGCAATTAGCCATGTTGCAAATGGGCGTTGATTTATTGATTGATATTGAACAAAAACAGCCTTTGCTCCATGCTTTATTGACAAATACCCAACATCAAAGCTATACACTTAATCATTTTGATGTCTTCATTGATACACTTTTAGAAGTCATTGCAAACAACGACCCGCAGTGGACAACAGTGCAATCTGATTGGGAATTGCTCCGAGCAAAAACGATGAAAGTTATTAAAATAGCCAGAGGAGAGAAAGAGGATAACGTTCTTTAAACATTTTTAAATCAAATGCAATGGCAAAAAGAAGAAAAAAAAGAGTCAAAAGAGAACCCAAACCACCCACTTGGTTGGTTTTCAAGTCTTTTAATCAAACAAAAGAAGAAGTGTATTTTGGTGTCTCCATGACCACCCCAAAATGGTATGGTAGCAAATATGAACTGCAAGGCATTCCAGAATTGGCGCATTGGGATTTAGGAGATGACAAAATCATGATTATCA
This sequence comes from Saprospiraceae bacterium, assembly GCA_043772905.1. Classification (GTDB taxonomy): domain Bacteria; phylum Bacteroidota; class Bacteroidia; order Chitinophagales; family Saprospiraceae; genus JAAFJT01. Next base: position 27,620 of record JAYVFS010000192.1, read on the forward strand.
AAGTTCACAAGCGCAAGAGATTTCACTCTGAAGAATCAGCTTATATCGAATCCCGATATTTGGAAAGAACCTACGACCATTGGCGCAACTTTTGGGTCATTCGCACGGGTCAAAACGCAGTAGGTCCACAGCCTGTCCGAAAACCGGTTAAACCGCCTCGCGTGCCTTATGGCTATTACTTTGACCCTGATTTGGAAGAGGCAGATGATGATGTAGAAAATGACGAAATACAAGAAGAAGAAGGCGAAAATGAAGAATAATACTGAGGGGGTGCTTTTCAATTAGAAAAGCACCCTTTGTATTTTCTTCTAAAAATATTTTCTATATTTGTCACCATTCTAATACATCAAAAAACGAATATCAATGAAATTACACCACCTCCTAGTATCAGAGCGATACTGATTTGCAAAGCCAGATTTCAGACATTTTAAATCAATCAAATTCTAATAATTGTAAATAAAAAAATTATGATACTGAAGATTCAGGTTCTACTTCTTATTGTTTTTTTGCCACTTTCGCTTTTAGCACAAGCTGATACCAATTGCCAAAAACTTTTGCATCAATACCAAACAGTTTATTATGAAAAAAAATATCAAGAAGCATTAACTACATTTCAAAAAGCTGAAACTTGTGATAAAAACTTATCGCCAACACACTATTATAATGGTTGCTGTATTGCTTCTTTAGCTCAAAACGAACAATTGGCTTTTGAATATTTAAAAAAAGCTATCGACAAAGGCTGGGAAAATATAGCACACATGAATAAGGATAGTGACTTAGATTTTATAAGGAATAAATCGCAGTATTTGAGGCTTGTTGACCAAATAAAATCTAAATACGATTATTTAATTCAATATTTCAAATTATTAGAACAAGAGGACTATGATATGGCAGTACCTTATTGTATCAATAATAAATGGGGCTTAGTGCATAAAAAAACTCAAAAAAAAATAACTGAACCAATTTTTGACTATATTGACTTTAGATGTAAAAAAAATATACCTTTCGTTTATAAAGGGGAATCATTTACACTTATAGAGAATTTAAAAGTTAATAAAAATACTGAAAAAAGTAATGAAAGGATGTATTCATTAAGCTCAGATAGTAAAAAAACATTTTCTACAGATTCAACTATTAACGGTTTTGTAATCTTAGAAAATAAAATAACTACAATTTCAAATAAATATTTAAGTGTAACACTAATCAAAGGTTTAAATTGGGGGATTGCTACTCGTAAAGATGGAGTTATAAATATTATAACTGCAAATGGCAATAGAGTTGATGCTTTTAATGAAGACTATAAAGAATTTAAGACTCATTTATTATCTTGGTCTAATTACTTGAAACCAGATATTCTTTTTTCAAATAAAAAAATAGGCGAGAAAACATTAAGTATATTCGATAAAAATGGTAAAAAACTTATAAACCAAAGCTTTGAATCAGTCGAGAGTTTTTCAAATCTTCAAAATACCCCATTAAATAATCAAATTATTGTTGGGAATATGGCAAAAAAGTTTTTAAAAGTAAAAATTGGAGAAAAATATAATGTTTTTTATATGCAGGCAAATATAATTCTGTTTGAAAATGATTACGGAGATATTGTAATGATTAATGGACCAACATCGGATATTGACAAGTCTCTAAACGCAATTAACGAAGGTATTTCTGACCCATATTTTTTAATCAAAGAAGGTAACAATTATTATTACATAGGCTTGAATGGAAAAGTTTACAAACCAGAGTGAGCAAAAATGCCAAAAAGCAAATCCATAAAAATATAAGAAGAAGTAAAGGCAACTATCGGACAATGGGTGTAAGCCTTCATCCAATTATCACCAAAACCAATCAAAAAGTCTAAACCACTATGGACTGGAAGTCCATAGGTTTGAACAGCGAATGGAATTCGCTAATCCGCTCAAGCGGACTAAAGAATGTGACAGCTTATCTTTCATTTGCTTTTCTAACATTTTAGAAATGTGTAGCAAATGAAATTCTTGCCCTAAAGGGCATAGTTTTAACTAGCGTACTTTAAAAATAAAAAATGGCAAGACAACACGATAAAGAACGCGAACACCGCATCCATGACGAAATCATCGTAGATGCTCATGGAGAATACGAACAAGCGATGAGTTGGTATTACTACATGGAAGAAAACATGGAGTTTCCGATGAAAGCCAAAGTCAAATTGCGCTTGCGCGGCGGTAAAACAGAAGAAAAAACGGTGCAAATCGTCGAAATTGACCCTAAAAGTGAAACGTCTCTCACTTTGCGTTTGGGTATGACGGAAGGCAAAAGCGACCGTGTACAATACATCAGCCCCGAAGACATAGTGAATATCCAAACGACGGAGGAGAATTTAGCGGTTTTGAATGATTGGCTGTATTGGAATGGGCATCCTTTACTTTGAAAGTACCCCCTCAGTATTTAGCCTTAAATATCCACTTCAAAACTTGCAAATCAAAACAATAAAGCCGTTCTTTACGTTTATTTTGCAAAAAATAGCTTTATTATGTTGATTCAATTCTCTGTTAAAAATTATAAGTCTTTTAAAGACGAAGTGAAGTTGAGTATGGTGGCTTCAAAATACGACGATACCCGTTGGGCGGATAACGTTATTGATGTACCTAAATTCAATTTGAAATTACTCCGCAGTGCCGTTATTTATGGCGCGAATGCAAGTGGTAAAACGAAGTTATTTGAGGCAATGGATTTTATGAGTTCTTTTGCTTTAACCTCTTTTAAGGAGGGGCAAGTCAATCAAATGATTAAAGTAGAGCCTTTTAGATTGAGTACGGAGACAGAAAATGCACCTTCTCTCTTTGAGGTTAACTTCATTATTGACAATGAATTGTATCGGTATGGCTTTGAAGTAAATGAAAAAGAAATCGTATCAGAATGGTTATATAAGCGTGCCAACACAAAAGAGGTCGAGTTGTTTTATCGGGATTATCAAAATTTTGAGATTCATCGCACCTACAAGCAAGCGAAATTTGTTGTTGATAATGATACGGTGAGTGAAAATGTACTTTTATTATCCTTGGTTGCCCGATTTAATGATAAAATTGCTAAGAAAATTCTTGTATGGTTAAGTAAATTTAGAATACTAAAAGGACATGAAGAATCTCGGTATATGGGTTTTTCAATTGGTATGTTACAAGATGAAGTTTCCAAAGCTAAGGTTTTGCAATTTATGAAAGGAGCAGATTTTAATATTGAAGATTTGAAGCCTGTAACAATTAACATTGAAGAATTACCCAAAGACATGCCCGAAGAGTTGAGAACTTTTCTTATGGATAAAATTCGAGATGGCGAAAGTTCATTCTTTTCAGATGTCTCTGTTTTTCACAAAAAATATGATGAAAACAGAAATCCCGTTAATGGAAATCAAAGATTTTCAATGGATAAAGAAGAATCTGCGGGAACAAGAAAATACTTTTCTTTTTCAGGGCATTTAATTAAAGCGATTGAAGTCGGCAATATTGCCGTAATTGATGAATTAGATGCCAAATTGCATCCCAATTTAGTGCTTAAAATTGCCGAAACGTTTAACTCAATTGAAACCAATCCCAATAACGCTCAACTCATTTTTAACTCACACGATGACAATCTATTGAGTTCAGGGATTTTTCGGCGTGACCAAATTTGGTTTACCGAAAAAGATAGATATGGCGTTAGCACTTTATTTTCATTGGATAGTTTTCGCAATGAAAATGGTGAAAAACCACGCAAAGAAGAAGATTATGCGCGAAATTATATTCGCGGTAAATATGGTGCAATTCCTTATTTGAGAGACTTTGACAAACTTTTCTTAACTCAAAAAGAAGTTGTCCATGAAGAATAAAAAAGAAACGGATGCTAAAAATCGAAAAGAACACCTTGCACAGAAAAACGCTGCAAAAGCACGTAAAAGAGGAACACCTAATCTTAATCGTGATGAGGAAGTTATTATAAAACCAGAAAAAAAGAGTTTTCTTATTATTTCTGAAGGAGAAAATACAGAAAGAACCTATTTTGAGCAGTTTAAGCTATCAGATGCAGAAGTAATTGCAGTTGGCACTGGCTACAATACGGACTCATTGGTAGAATTGGTTATCAGGATAAGAGAAGATGAAAATAACAAACGGATAGCCAAAGGAAAAGAACATTTTGATTTTGTCTGGTGCGTTTTTGATGCAGACCCTAAGCCTGATAACCCTCAACAATTGATAAACTTTCTTAAAGGTATTCACCTCGCCGAGCAAAATGATATGAAAGTCGCTTATTCAAATCAAGCATTTGAGTATTGGCTCATTCTACATTTCGAAGCCCACCAAGGTGGAGCAATGCCCAGAACTGATTATCACGACAAAATTAACAGCTATTTAAACCCGCTTGGTTGTTATTATGACGGCAAAAATTCAAAAATGATTGATTCACGTTTTTTTGACATAATGTTGGCTGTTGTTCGTACAACAAGAGAAGGTGAAAAAATAACGGGACAAGATGAAGCTATAAATCGAGCGAAACGTATTTTAAAATTCCATACAGATAATGGTACTTCACCAGAAAAAAGCAGAATCATCAACTACAGTTTTTGAATTAGTGGAAGCATTGGTAAAATACAAATAAAAAAATGCCCCCACAGTATTTTTAATCAAACAAATCAAAAATCCCAAAAAGCACATCCATAAAAATACCAGAAGAAGTAAAGGGGGCTTAACGAATGTCCAAATTGGGCTTACGAAGCGTCAAACCAACGCTTCGAACCTCTGAAATGGACTTATGAAGCTTCAATCCAACGCTTCAAACCTCTGAAATGGACTTACGAAGCTTCAATCCAACGCTTCGAACCTCTGAAATGGGCTTACGAAGCTTCAATCCAACGCTTCGAACCTCTGAAATGGGCTTAATGAATGTCCATATTGGGCTTAGGTTAGTCGGGATGTGTACTTAGCTAAAGTGCGATGAAAATACACATTACAAAAAAACTATCCATGTCGGTTCTTTTCAGAACGACATGGACAGTTTTTTTTTAAACGCATGTCTTTTTCAGACGCTTATTTCGGTGTTTCATTCGTTACATCACCATTTTTATCATCTCCATTTGATTTACGCGCATAACACTCTTGCATATTGACGTAAATGTACTTGAGCGTGATGTCGCGTTTGTAAGATGCTTCGGAGGCTGCGTAAAAAATCCGAATTTTGGGTCTCAATCTAATCCGTACAACGGCGATTTGATTTTCGATTTGCATGACAATCCGCTTAAGCTCTTCTAATTGCCTTTTCTTTTCAGTTAACAAAGTTCTACTGTCAACAAAAACATTGTTTTCAAAGTTTTTGGGCAAATCGGGGTCAACTTTTTCGACATTGTTGATGATAAAATCTAGTTTGCTCATTTCCATTTCGCTGGCGCGCATCCCTTTTTTGTCTTCTGCTGTTATCGGCACTTCTGCTGCAATAACAGATTCGAGGTTGGTTAAGGCTTCATCAAAAGTCTGTTGACTTTCGGGGACAATGGCTCTGACATTGTTTTTAGTCATGATTTAATTAATATTTAACTTGTTGAAAAAATGTGATTTTAAACATGAGTCAAAGTTAAATATAATTAAATGATAAATCAAAGCCTCCAATAACAATGGTCGTGTTAAGGATATGTTAATGATTTAATTTATATTTATTTTCTATAAATCTCATTGCTACCCCCTCAGTATCCCCTCACGTCTTCCGCTTCTTTTTCTTCGCCGCTGGAAAAAGCACATTGTTCAATATCAACCGATAACCAGGAGAATTGGGATGCAGTGACAAATCTGTATCGGGGTCAGTAAAACGGTGTTGATAGTCTTCGGGGTCATGTCCACCATAAAAGCTAAAAAAGCCTTGACCGATGACACCATGTATATAACGTGCCTCATCAAACGGTTTTGTCTCACCTAAAACCAAAACCTCGGGTTTAATACAGGCTTTTTTAAAGGAAGTTGTTTGCCCCATAAAACCTTTAATCGTTTTCGTATGGTTTTGGGTCAACATAGTCGGTACAGGATCCCATTTTGCAGAAAAATCAAAGAGTGTGAAATAATCAATATTGATGTTTCTATAACGCCGCATACTGTTGTCAATGTTCGAAAAATCCATACCCATAGGATTGGTGTTTATAACAAAATCTTGGAAAGCAAAGGTTTTAGAAAAATCCAAATGCTCTTGTGCGTCTGGGTCAACGGCATCACCGTCGAATATGGCAGCACATATATCCGTGCCTTCTGCTGCCAAAGCCACATCATAACTCTCTGTGGCTGAACACATGGCGAACATAAACCCACCGCCTACCGCAAACTCTTTTAT